>JAHJSO010000027.1 GCA_018830385.1 Elusimicrobiota bacterium
ATCGTATTCAGGTTAAACGTATCGTCGGAAGTTGACTCCCCCTGGATGTATTTTGTCGCAGGGTTTATATCTTACCTGGCGCTTCAGGCGATTTTTTTTAAGCCGGTCTTTATGTACGTATTCGGGCACGAACTTACGCACGCACTCGCGGGGATAATCTCAGGCAGTAAAATAAGAGCATTCAACGTAAAAAGAGACAGCGGGAGCGTTGTGTTGTCGGACGTAAACGTGTTCGTTACGCTGGCGCCTTATTTTATCCCGATATACACGATAGTCCTGCTTGTCGCTCATGCGATTTTTATAATTCCCCGGGGTTATTTTTTATTCCTGCTTGGGATGACCGTTTCTTTTCATACAGCCCTGAACGTATTCGCCATAAGCCAGGGCCAGAGCGATATCAGAAGGTACGGCAGGTTTTTTTCAATCGTCGTAGTATATATTGCGAATTGTCTGGTATCCGGCGCCCTGCTGTGCATTTTTTTCCCGGTTTCATTGACGGAGTTTATGAAAAAGTCAGCCAACCATTCCGTTGAAGGAGTTTATTTGGCATGGGGCTTAATAACAACAATTATTCAGAGATAAAACGCAAGTTATTCCACTTACTGGCACTGCTTTACCCTGTTTTCTACAATACACTTCCGCGTTCAACTGTGCTGATAATTGCGGGGGCGTTAGTTATACTTGACATAATCGTTGAGTCAATGAGGTTTGTGTTCCCAGTCATGAACCATACCATACTGAAACCGTTTTCAGGAATCTACAGGGACAGCGAGATGAACAGCATAAGTACGCTCCTGTGGACCTTTACGGGTGCGTTCCTTACGATGTTTATCTTTACGGACACCAAGGTTGTGACCGTAGCCCTGCTCTATATGGTATTCGGGGACAGTTTGGCGGGGCTTGTCGGCGTATGGATAGGCAGGACAAAACTTGGGCGAAGTAAAAAGAGTTTGGAAGGGAGTTTCTCCTGTTTTGTCGTATGTTTACTGGTAGGACTGTTCTTTCTGGACTGGAGGGTTGCGGTCCTGGGCGCCCTGATAGCGACGATAGTGGAACTGATGCCTCTCCCGTTAAACGACAATTTCTGGCTTCCGCTGATTTCCGGTTTTTCGCTTACCTTTTTAAAAAGGTTGTTTATGCTTCCCCTATAATGACGACCGCAATTAAAACAGTAAATCTTACCAAATCGTTTGGCTCCGTTTTCGCAATAAAAGACATTAACCTTGAAATCAGGACAGGAGAAATATTCGCTTTCCTGGGTCCGAACGGGGCAGGCAAGACAACCACGGTAAAAATTTTCAGCGGTCTTTTGAAACAGAGCGCAGGTAAGGTTTTTATATGCGGTATTGATACCGAGAAAGATCCTGTGGCTGTAAAGATGATTGTGGGCGTTGTGCCCGACCACCCGTTTATATATCCCAAACTCACGGGGATGGAATTCCTGCGGCTCGTCGGTAACATATACGGTATAGGGCGGGACGAACAGGACGTCCGGATAAAAGGACTGCTGGAGGTTTTCGGTCTTGGAGGTTTTGCGGGGAACCTCGTAGAGACGTACTCCCTCGGTATGAGGCAAAAACTGGTGATAACGAGCGTCCTCCTGCACAGGCCGCAGGTGCTGATACTGGACGAACCGCTCGTGGGACTTGACCCCAAATCGGCCCGGATGGTAAAGGACATGCTGGTTAAACTTAGCCGGGAAGGCGTGACGATTTTCATGTGCACGCACATACTGGAGATTGCAGAACGGTTAGCCCACAGGATAGGCATAATAAACAATGGGGCTATCGTTGTAGTCGGTACGAAAGAAGAGTTGCAAAGCATGGTGACGAAAGCCGGCACACTTGAGGATATTTATCTTGACATTACCGCCTAATCAAAAATTATGTTCGGCGTAAAATCCAGAACTTTTAAAAACAAAATAAGAAACCTTACGGCAGGGGGATGGTTCAAATTAGGTTTCGGTATTTTTACGGGGCTGTTATTTTTGTCAGGGCTCTACGCCGGTTTCTGCAGGATGTTCTTTTATATCCAGAAAATGCCGTTTATCGGGACGGTGTTGCTGCTGAAATTCCTTGAAATTGCCTTTCTTACGACCTTCGTAATGGTGATATTCTCCTCAATCGTAATTTCCTTTACGAGTATGTTTTTCGCCGACGATTTGAATTTTTTACTTACCCTGCCCGTGCAGGGCCGCAGGGTTTTTGTTTCAAAGGCGGTTGAGACGGTTTTCCAGTCCTCATGGATGATGATGGTTGTCCTTGTCCCGTTCCTTGCCGCTTTTGCGTTCGTTAAGAACGTAGGTTTAAGTTTTTTCGTCGTATTCGGGCTGGCGGGGCTGCCGTTCTTTTTTATCGGCTCGGCCATAGGGATAATGATATCCATGTCGGTGATGTACTTCTTTCCTTCTTCAAGGGTAAGGGACATGGCGCTTGTGGCGGCTGTGGCCGCTGGGTCTTTATTTTATGTGGCGCTGCGTTTTTTTGAGCCGGAGAAATTAGCCAACCCCGACGCATTCTATACGGCGATGCAGTATATCGCCTACCTGGACGCCCCTGTGGCAAGGTTCCTGCCGTCCTGGTGGCTGGCTGAGGTATTGAAGTCGGTTATTGTTTCAAATGCCTGGGGCGTTATCAGGAATTTAACGTACCTGTTCTCGGTGGCAGGGGCATTGTTTTTATTCCTCGTAATTATTTCGGGGCGGATGTATTATACCGCCGTCTGCAGTATAAGTGCGTCCGTGTCAAAGTCGCCGTTGCTGTCTTCTTTTATTTCGAAACGTAGGGTCCGGCTGAACTTCATTCTAAAAGATGCGGTGTCTTTTTTAAGAGATACAAAACAGTGGTCGCAGGTCCTTCTGGTAATGGCGTTGACCATCGTATATTTATTCAGCATTTATAAACTCCCGCAAAGTTTTACGGGCGATAATTTCCCCGCCGCCTACATCCGCAATTTTCTGTCATTTGTGAATATTGGGGCCGCAGGTTTCATTATATCGGCGTTGGCCCTCAGGTTTGTTTTCCCGCAGGTAAGTTTAGAAAAGGGGACGCTATGGTTTGTGATGAGCGTCCCTTTTTCCATTGAGAAATTCCTGCTGGGTAAATTTGTTTTTTGCGGCGTGCCGCTGATAATCCTCTCCGTAGTAATAGGGGTGGTTTCAAACTCACTGCTGGGAGTTTCGTCCGCTGCGATTTTCCTTTTCTCCACGGCGGGGA
>JAHJSO010000028.1 GCA_018830385.1 Elusimicrobiota bacterium
CTATTTTTTAAGTGCTTTGTCTATTTCTCTCTGGACTTTAACTGCGACTTTGTCAAGGGCTTCTTTCGCCGTCGCCTTTTTCAGGAGCGTCTCATCAATCGCCCCTATCAGGTAGTCCCTGCTCCTGAACCAGCCGGCTGAACTAGGCTCGTATTCCGCCCACGCTAACTGGTCAATAGCCGCCTTTGCGTCCGGCTCTTTCTTAAAGTGTTCCTGTAACCTGCTGCTCTTTAATGCGGATGCCCGGACAGGCAGGTAGGACGTTTCTGCCGCCCATCTGGCTGTATTTTCAGTGCTTGTGAACCATTTAATAAATTCCCACGCCCATCTCTGTTTCACTTCGGTTGTATTTTTGAATATACAGATATTCGTGCCGTAAACAACCACTGCCTTCCTCTTGTCCCCCGGCAGTTGGGCTGTTCCCCAGTTAAAGGTTATCTGGTCTTTCATAAACTCCCTTGAAACACAGGAGCCGGTTATCATCGCAACCTTGCCGGCGGTAAAGTCCGTCTGATTATTAAATCCGGAAGTCCTGTATGCAACCTTGTGTTTGTCAATCAAATCAAGAAAGAACTGCAGTGCTTCAGCACCTTCTTTTGAATTGAACGCCACCTTTGTCTCTGTCTCATCCAGGAACCTTCCGCCCTTCTGGTACAGGACGTTCCCGAAATCCCAGGCGCTACCGATTGTCGTATAGCCATACTGGTCAATATTGCCGTCGTTGTTGAAATCCTTCGTGAGTTTTTTGGCGTATTCAATAAATTCAGCGTGTGTTGTAGGGGGTTTCGCCGGGTCAAGCCCTGCGGCCTTAAACATATCCTTGTTGTAGTACAGGACGGGGCTGCTCTTGTTAAAAGGCAGGGAATACAGGTATTTCTTCTTATCCCTCGGGTTTACAAAGGTATTGTTTTTGATGAATATAGGCAAAAGGTCGGCATATTGCGCCTTTGTCAGCCCGTACTCAGGGTTGTTTATGAATTTGTCCAGCGGGACAATGGCATCGCCGTCAACGAGTTGTGCCGTCCATGATTCATACGCCTGCGCCAACTCAGGGTTGTTCTTTGCAACTATGGAGGCGAGTGTTTTCTGCGAGAGGGTTGAATATGAGCCCATAAACTCTTCCTTCACATACACCTGCGGGTGTTTCTCGTTAAACTCCTTTATCATCCTCTTCATTACTTCCCCCAGAGGACCTGCCATTGCATGCCAGAAACGGACAACAACCTTGCCGCCCTGCGGTTGTCGTGTATGCGAGGCGGGAATAATAACAACCATGCACAACACCAAAATAAACCCGGTCAAAAAAAGCCCTTTTGTTTTTTTCATGTTCTGGTTTTCACGCTCTTTACGCTGACGATACTCATTATACCAATTTTAAAAAAACTTGTCAAGTCCCACCCCGAAGCAGTCCACTACCCTTTTAAACCGGAGGCGGCGGTACCGTGCACGAAAAACCTCTGGGCTATAAAATATATTATAATTATCGGAAATATTGCAAAGGTTGACGCAGCCATAAGCAAAGTCCAGTCGGTCGTGAAATCCTGCGCAAATATCGCAAGGCCTACCTGGAGCGGCCTCATGTTGGCGGAATTCGTCACGATAAGCGGCCACATAAACGAATTCCATGAAGCGACAAAAGTGAATATGCTCGTGGTCAGCAAAACCGGGATGGACATCGGGGCTACTATATAAAAGAGCATCTTGAGTTCAGTACAGCCGTCTATGGAGGCGGAATCAAAATAGTCCTGCGGGATGGTCTGTATGTGCTGTCTCAAAAAGAAAATATTAAACGCGGACGCAAAAAAAGGCACGATCAGCGCTTTGTAGGTGTCTATCCACCCGAGTCGTGAAAGCATCACATAGTTTGGTATTAACAAAACATACGGCGGTATCATCATTGTGGACAGAAGTAGAACAAATATTCTCTCCCGGCCGGGAAATTTCATCCTGGCGAAGGCATAGGCGGCCAACAGCCCTGTTATCTGCTGTACAGACGTCGTCACAACCGCAACGATTAAACTGTTGGAGAAATATCTGAAAAAGGGCGCAGCGTTCCATGCTTTCGCATAGTTGTCAAACCTGAACACCGACGGTATCCACTTCGGCGGCATTGATATCGCCTCGTTAGGTGCCTTGAGAGAGGTCAAAACCATCCATATAAACGGCGCCGTCATAATAACAAGGCCGAGCGTCAACAGTATCTGGGCAGCCGGGCTGGGGAACATTTTTTTGAACATTTTATTGATAGAACACCTTTGAGCCGACGAATTTTCTCTGCAAAAGGGTTACCGTCAAAAGGAAAATAAAAAGTATGTACGCCAACGATGAAGCGTATCCCATTCTGAAATGAACGAAAGCCATCTCATAGATGTAATATACGATAACGGAGGTTGATTTCAGCGGGCCTCCGCCCGGGGTCATTGTGTAAACCTGCGTGAATATCTGGAATGAAAATATGATGGACGTAACCATAACAAAAAATATCACGGGGGAGAGCAGCGGTATCGTAATGTTAAAAAACTTTGATATCTCTGAGGCGCCGTCAATGTCAGCCGCCTCGTAGTATGTTTTATCAATGTTGCTAAGCCCCGTGAGAAAAAGCAAAATATCATATCCCACGCTCTTCCACACGCTCATAACTGCTATGGACAGCATCGCCCACCTGGGCGACCCCAGCCAGTTCTGCGGCTGGATGTTGAGTTGCATAAGGACATAGTTTAATATGCCGAATTTTTCGTTGTACAACCACAGCCACATAATGGCCGCGGCGTTTAATGACGTTATCACAGGCAGGTAATATCCAACCCTGTAAAACCCTAGCCCGCGGATTTTTTTAAAGAGGAGGGTCGCAAACGCCAGGCCGAGCGTGATTTTTACGGGCACGTACATAATGACAAAATAGAAGGTGTTAAAAACCGACTTCCAGAACATGCCGTCGGTAAAAAGGTCAACGTAATTCCTAAACCCCACGAAAACCTTCTGGCTTATCATGTTCCAGTCCAACAGGGACAGGTAAAAGGAATAGAATATGGGGAATATGGTGAACACCATGATGGTCGTAAAGGCGGGCACCAGATAGAGGTATGGGGAAATCCTTAAACTTCTTGTTGAAGCACTCATTTCATCTGTTTGATTTGTTTGACCTGCGCCAGTTCAATGCGGTTGATTCTGCCTTCAACCCTGGCAGACACGGGCGTGTTTAGTCGGATGTATTCTATTATTATGTCCCTGAGGACATTGTCAGTATATAAGACCTCTTTACCGCCCCGTCGGAGAATCTCTCCCCCATCATCATCCCTTTCATAAAGATAATTACTCACGGATATGATATAGTCCCTGTCCGGGTCAAGCAGTTCGCCGTTATATTCAGTCCTGATGATTCTCCTGCCCGGGGGTAATTCCCTGCAATACCATGTCTTTGCACCTGAGAGTTGCCATGTCCCCGCCTTGCTCATACAAAACTCCAACAATTCCACCAGGTCTTTACCTGACAATTTCAGTCGGAGCATCTTGTTTCCAAACGGCTCAACCTCATAAATACTCCGTAAGGTTATGGGACCCTCCGGCACGTCTTTTCTAATACCACCGCTGTTCTGGAATGCAATCTCCACATCCATTTTCCACTTTATTGCATCCGTAATAAAATTGCCAAGGGCTGATTCGGCGAAATACGTTCTCGTAATCTCCCTTTCGGCATGACCAATAACCTCGCCTAATTGTTTCCTGACCGGCCCGGCGTATTTTTCTACGACTTCCCTGGTTATTTTTTCTTTTTCTATGTTGTCGCTAAAAAATGTTACGATGGTGCTATCCCAATCTTTGATTTTCTTTGTTTCTTTATCTATCTCAAGTGTGAACACACCCGCCCCGGTGCCATTGGCATAACACTGGGTAATTAGTGTATGGCATCGCGGGTCATATAACGGCGGGATAAGCGCCATGTGCCAGTGTCCCCCGACTATCAAATCAATACCCTTATATGTGCCGAGTTTCTTGTCGTCATCCACCCCCATGTGCGATAAAACGATTATAACATCAACACCCATGGCTTTCAATTCAGATACATACCCGGGCACAACCGTATCAGCCGGCGGGAAATCCATTCCTTCAATATGCTTCGGGAAGGACAATTTCTTCATATCTGAAGTTATTACACCTATGATACCTACTTTCAAATCGCCAAATTCCTTTATTACCCATGGTTTAACCTTGTGCCAGACAGCCCCCGTATTCTTATCAATTATATTTGCAC
>JAHJSO010000188.1 GCA_018830385.1 Elusimicrobiota bacterium
CAACAAAAAATCATACAGGGTGTCTATGTGGGAATTTTCAAAAGAAAAGGCCGCCCTGCTGAGAAAAAACAGGGCCATGCACATACCGGGTGTTGAAAAATTCCCGCTGGAAATCCCGCGACAGATAAGGATATACGATTCATTCGCGGAGATGAACCTTACCGGTTATCCGACGAATATAGTGGTGTTTGCAGTGCCGTCAAATTTTCTCAGGGAAACGGCAAAAAGATTTAACGAGGCAGCCTGTTTTAACCCGGCCGGGACTTTCTTTGTAAGCGCCACAAAGGGGCTGGAAACCAGGACGCTTAAAACGATGTCCCGCATAATAACGGAAGAAATAAAAACCCCGGAGGGGAACGTGTGCGTCCTGTCAGGCCCGAGTTTTGCGATAGAAGTCGCAAGGCGGATTTCGACCGCTGTCGTCGTTGCATCAAAAAACGAAAAGGCCTCAAGGTTCATCCAGAAGGCATTCCTTACGGACTATTTCAGGGTTTATACGCAGACGGACGTCACAGGGGTTGAAATGGGCGGTTCATTGAAAAATATTTTTGCAATCGCCTGCGGCATAAGCGACGGGATGGGCATGGGAGACAACACAAAGGCCGCCCTTATAACAAGGGGCATGAAGGAGTTTGTCCATCTGGCGACGATACTCGGAGCAAAAGCGTCAACCATGTTCGGACTGTCCGGCATCGGAGACCTGATGACAACCTGTTTTTCAAAACATTCAAGGAACAGGATGCTCGGAGAAATGGTCGGGAAAGGAATTAAACCGCTGGATGCATTAAAAAGAATAGGGGCTGTCGCCGAGGGATACCTCACAACTGAATCCGCCTACCGTCTCGGGAAGAAACACAATATTGAATTGCCCATTATCAACGAGGCATATCATGTCTTATATAAAAATAAAAAACCCGCTGAAAGTATCCGCGGGCTGATGACCAGGCAGCCGAAATCTGAAATGCAGGGTCAGCGTGCGAGTTGGTGAGCGCCCATGGACATTAAAAGAGGGGTGTGTTTTTTATGAATAAAAATGATTTAATTAAATCTCTGACAAGCGTACTTAGTACGAGGAAAGAAGCGGCGGGCGCCGTTGAAAAAATATTCGCAGATATCAAGAAACGCCTGCAATCCGACGACCGGGTAGTGATTTCCGGTTTCGGGGCTTTTTACATAAAACACTACAAATCAAAAAAATTGTACAACCCGAAGACCGGAAAAGAAATGCTTGTGTCTCCCAGAAGGAAGATAAAATTTAAGCCATCACCCAAACTTACAGTTGAAATGCCGCAGTAATGTCTGGCCCCGGATGGCTGTGCGGCAGGTTACAGGGCGGCTAACTGTTACAGGGTGGCTGACTATTACAGGGTGGCTGACTGTTACAGGGCGGTTGATTTGACAAATTATTTATTTGATGTTATAATATTGTCTCCCGGCAATAACGGGAATTGATTTTAGTATGGATATAATTTTACCTGATAAGGAATATTTCTCAATAGGCGAAGTATCAAAAATCGTGAATCTGCCACAGTATATCCTGCGATACTGGGAAACCGAGTTTACCCCCCTGAAACCGCAAAGGAGGGAATCCGGTCACAGGAAATATACAAAAAAGGAAATAGAGCAGGTTCTGAAAATCAAGGACTTATTGTACAACCAGAAGTTTACTATTGACGGCGCCAGGGGTGCCCTGGCAGAGATGCGGCGTCAAAAAAACCAGCAACTTGCTCTGGATTTAACGAGCAATTCTGCGGCAATAGAACTACTGAAGGAAACAAAAAAGACAATTCAGGAGATTGCCAGACTCCTGAAGTAAACGACGCCGGTAGAAACGCTGCGATTGATTGGTTAAGGTTAGGGGCACACCAAACGAAACCATTTATTATACGTAATGATTTAAATGATTTAATAGTGTCGGGGCGTGGCCCAGGGGTAGGGCACTCGTTTGGGGTGCGAGTAGTCGTGGGTTCAAGTCCCACCGCCCCGACCAGGAATAAGGTGCGATGCAACCTATGAACGGGCAGCAAAGCTGCCCTCGTTCAAGTCCCACCGCCCCGACCATTTTAATTATATGAAACATCAACTTAAAACCGGGCTGGGCTTCGGTTCAACTTCAGGGATAATAACAACGCTTGGGCTGATGGTCGGACTGCACTCGGGTACCCATTCAAGGTCTGTAGTTATCAGCGGTATATTGATGATAGCGATAGCCGATTCATTTTCAGACGCTATGGGAATCCATGTTTCCGAAGAATCGGAAAATACGCATACTGAAAAAGAATTATGGGAAGCAACAATCTATACTTTTCTGTCAAAATTAATTACTCCGCTGTTGTTTATTGTCCCTTTGTTATTGTTTGAATTATCAACTGCAATAATTGTAAGCGTAATCATGGGTTTATCCCTGCTTGGATTTTTTAGTATATATATTGCCAGGGAACAGAAGAAAAAAATCTGGAGAGTGGTTTTTGAACATCTTGCTGTAGCACTCATAGTTGTGGCCATAACACATTACGTGGGTGATTGGCTCAGCAATAAATTTGTTTAAATGAAAAATGACAACCGTAAAAATGAAATCGTCCGCATGGTTGAAACGCAGATAATACCCCGCGGTGTTTCCGACCAGCGGGTTATTGAAGCGATGCTTAGAATACCCAGGCACCTCTTTGTGCCGCAGGAACTTGTCAGTGAGGCGTACAGCGACCACCCTCTGCCAATAGGGCAAAACCAGACGATATCACAACCGTACATCGTGGCATTAATGACGCAACTGTTAAACCTTAAAGGCGCAGAAAGGGTGCTTGAAGTCGGGACCGGCTCAGGATACCAGACAGCCCTGCTTGCTGAACTTGCGCGGGAAGTATATACGGTTGAAAGGATAGATGAACTATCCCGGAGGGCAAAAGCGATACTGGATTCCATGCAATATAAAAACGTCCATTACAATATTTCAGACGGCAGTTACGGGTGGAGCGAGTTTGCCCCGTACGACGCAATTATCGTAACCGCCGCCGGGACGGACGTCCCCGAAGAATTAATGCAACAGATAGCGGAGAACGGGAAAATGGTAATGCCCATAGGCGAAAGGTTCGGCCAGGTGATGATACTGGTAGAGAAAATGCCGGGCGGTAATATAGTCAAAAAAGAAATATGCGGCTGCGTTTTCGTGCCGCTGGTAGGCAGATACGGGTGGGAATAAGATTATCCCCGGACAGATGCGGGCATGCGTCCTGCTGTCCGGCGAATCTCGTTGCCGTTACGGGATAAACAGACATGGTTGATAACATTATAAAATCGCTCCAGGGTATAATGACTTCTGAACTTGTGGTACTGACCGTCGCCTGCCTGCCCGTCTCGGAACTGCGCGGCTCACTGCCGCTTGCCATATTATTTTATGAGATGCCGTTTGTCAAAGCGTTTACATTGTCGGTAATAGGCAATATGCTGCCGGTGATTCCCCTGCTGTTTTTTCTGAAATACTTAACGAAGGAACTAAACATGATACCGGTGTTCAGGAAATTTTTTGACTGGTGGTTTACGAGGACGCGGGCACGGAGCAGGTTGATGGAAAAATACGAAATAATAGGGCTTTGTCTGTTTGTTGCAATACCGCTCCCGATGACGGGCGCGTGGTCGGGATGCGTTGCTGCGTATCTGTTCAACATAAAATTCAGATATGCGGTGCCTGTGATATTTCTCGGGGTCATCATAGCAGGGGTTATCGTGTCTTCGGCGTTGCAGATGGGGATATGGTTCAGCCGGTAAGAATATACTGTATAAGAATGAGGGCACGACAGAGCGGGGCGTGGCTCAGCGGCTAGAGCGCATGGTTCGGGACCATGAGGCCGACGGTTCAAATCCGTCCGCCCCGACCAGTTTAGACAAGATGGTTTTCACGCAATTTTACGCAGCGCCGGCTAAAGGCGGCTAAAACAAATGAGTGGACAACCCAGGACATACATCGCCTTTCTGATCATATTAACCGTGATTATCTCCGCCGGTTCAGCTATACCGGCCGTCAACCGCGCGCCTCAACCGACTGCATCGCAAATTACACCTTCATCAAAACAAAATTATAAGCACCTGGTAAACGCCCAGTCGCTCAACGGATATACCGGGAACGTCTATAACCCGTCGCCACACACAACCCCGGAGAAAAAATTCACGTTCGGGCTGCACAGGTTTAATGTCGGGGTTAACTATGGAATCACACCCGATTGGGAGGGAGGCATGTCCCTTGACCTGAAGGGATTCACCCATTGGACGTCAACGGCAGTCGCCCTGCACACGAAATATCACCTGCTTAAACAATATACTGCCGGGCAGGAATACCCGCAAAATTATTTTGATTATTCAGTCGGCATCCGTAATACAAACCTTTATTTTGTATTCGGCAAAAAATTTGAGAATTTTTTTGACGCCGTCGTTGAATCGGGAGTGGACGTATTTATGTCTGAGGATAAGAAATTCGGATACTTCCTGACCCTTGCGAAACCGACGAAATACTCGTATTTCCTTTTTGATTACAAGTCATACACGGGGCAAATAAATATCGGATGGAGGGTGCTCTTGTCGCGTGACGTAAAACTTGACCTTTTTCTGATAAAGATAGAGAGAATAAGGAACGTCTTTGACAATTTCGTCTTCGGGCTTACACTGGCAGGTTGAGTGGCCCGGCGCCCCGACGGATGCACAGGAAACACATGTGCGGCAATACATAAGGGGCTCCCTGTCGCCACAGTGGATAAGTAAGAAATGCAATCACGGATACACATAATAATTGACGGCGAAGTCCAGGG
>JAHJSO010000189.1 GCA_018830385.1 Elusimicrobiota bacterium
AGAACATAGACGAGAATTATCCTTTGTGTTTTTTGGTGTGCCCTTCTGTAATGTTTTTTTCCTTCAGTTCTTCCGCTTCTTTTTTCTCCTGCTTTACTTCGGTTTTCGGTAAAAGTTTTTCCCTCAATAAGTTTTCAATCTCCTGGCTGACTGCGAGGTTCTCTTTTAAATATGCCCTCGCCTGTTCCATTCCCTGGCCTATCTTTTCACCCTTGTATAAAAGCCACGTGCCTGATTTTTCCATAATGCCGTTGGCAACGGCAAGGTCAATAAGGTAACTTTCTTTCAGTATCCCCTCGCCGAATATCAGTTCAAACTCCGCCGTCTTAAAAGGCGGGGCTACCTTGTTCTTTACAACCTTCACCCTTATCCTGTTACCGACGACCACATCGCTTTTCTTTATTCTCTCTATCGCCCTGATGTCCAGGCGGATGGATGAATAAAACTTCAGCGCCAGCCCGCCCGGGGTCGTTTCCGGGTTGCCGAACATAACGCCTATCTTGTGCCTTATCTGGTTTATGAAAATGACGACCGCCCTTGTCTTTGAGATGATAGAAGTAAGTTTTCTCAACGCCTGGCTCATAAGCCGGGCCTGGAGACCCATCTGCGGATCACCCATCTCTCCTTCTATCTCTGCTTTGGGGACAAGCGCCGCCACCGAGTCAATGACAATTATGTCCATCGCGCCAGAACGGACAAGCCGCTCGGTAATCTCAAGCGCCTGCTCGCCCGAATCTGGCTGGGATATAAAAAGGTTGTCCGTATCAACACCGAGTTTTTTTGCATACGTGGGGTCAAAGGCATTCTCTGCGTCAATGTATGCCGCAATCCCGCCTAATTTCTGCGCCTGTCCGACGATTATCATCGCCAGGGTTGATTTTCCGCCTGCCTCAGGCCCGAATATTTCAACCACCCGGCCGCGGGGAATCCCGCCCACCCCCGTTGCTATATCCAGCGGCAGCGCCCCCGTCGGAATTACATCCATGACAAATCTTGGACCCTTTTCGCCCAACTTCATTATCGCTTCTTTGCCAAAGTCCTTCTCTATCTGCGTAATTGCCGCCTGGAGCGCCTTAATCCTTTCATCCTTTACCATTACCATAAAATCCCCCTTTTGAGATTGCGTAGATATCCAATGCCTCCGGCCACGGATACTTCTAATCCGGAGTCCCGACGCCCGGCTATAACCGGCTGTGCCCGGCCATCACCGTCCGCCTGATGAATTTTACAAATTTTTCACTGAACTGTCAAGTTTTAAATACGGGATTGTTTCAAATACGGATTCAGCCGGCACAGACCTCCTCAGACAACAGGCCTTATCTTATTAACTCATCCTTATTAACTCATCCTTTGGCCCCTTCAGGCCCCTTCGTTGTTTGCCTCTTCATCGTCTTCGCAGATGTCCCGTAACGAATCAGCGGCATTTGCAGGACTCCCGTTGGCAATAACGGGGTTTTTCTTGCTGAGGAACTCAAGCGTGTTCACGACAACGCGCGGGTTCACATAAGTTCTGTCGTTCTTCTTGTTCTTGTTTATTTCAAGCCGTCCTGTCACCGAGATTGATTTCCCCACTTTCAGCATATCCGAAAGTTTCTGGGCCCGGCTGCCCCATATTGCGATGTCAATAAAGGTCGCCTCCTTTTCCTGCGGCTTCATGTCTTCCCGGACGGCTATCCTTGACATACAGCAGGACTTACCCGAAGACGTACTGAACAGTTTTGCGTCTTTCACGATGTTACCCGAAACGATTAGCAAGTTCAACTGTCATCACCCCCCTCACCAACCATGGCGATACAAAATTGTTTTTGCGGTTAGCGATGGTTTTATTTTAACCATTATGTTCCTTTAAGTCAATAGGTCAAAAGGGCATTTTTTTAAGGGACTTTTGCAGTCATCCAGGCACAACAGGTCCAGGTTTGATATTAAGGCAGGACTACGTCAAAAAACTTCTCAGAACAATCAAGATAATGCCTGATAAAATTCCTGCCAGAACGTCGTCCGCCAGAACGCCGATACCACCTGTATATTTTTGGACCGCCCGAATAGGAAATGGCTTGAAAATATCAAATATCCTGAATAGGACAAAGCCCATCATTAAATACTTAAGCCCCGCTGGACCCCCGGGACCCCTCGGTATAAATGCCACGGCAAACCAGAAACCGATGACCTCATCCAGGACTATTCTCCTGTCGTCTTTCCTGCCGAATATTTTTTCCGCTTCCGACAAAACCGGTAATGAAAAAACGGCACCGGCTAAAAGAATCAGTAAATACAGATATGGATTGTGCGGAGCGAGAAACCAGTATATCAGGCATGCGAAAACGCTTGCAAACGTGCCGCCTGCAAAAGGTATATAACCAATTCCAAAAGAAGTCGCCAGCAATTTAATAAATGTCTTTTTCAAGGCGGGCACCGGTTATTTGCCGTTATTCTTCAGTTCTGAAATCAACACGTCCCTGTGTTTCCAGAGATACACCACCCCCGAATACAGGGTCAACAGGGTTATAACGAACATTATCCAGTAGGGAAGCGACCTGATGAAACTCATTATGGCGGGTGGCGGAACGATACCGGGATACTTCTTAAAAAGGGAGTTCACTATCAATACAAGAAGTATTATTATTATGGCGATAATCTGTGAGGTCGTCTTGAACTTTCCCGTCCTGTCCGCAGCGATAATCCTTCCGCCCGAAACGGCAAGTATCCTCAGCCCTGTTATCAGGAATTCCCTGGAAATTACGCAAACCACCATCCACGCGGGGACGTGCAATTCTCTCAGCCCGACGAAAGATATTAACGCGGCGGAAATAATAAGTTTGTCTGCAAGCGGGTCAAGGAAAATGCCCGCCTTCGTCACGACGTTCAGGTGCCTGGCGATCATCCCGTCATAAAGGTCGGTAAGCCCTCCGAGGACAAAAATTAACAGGGCGAAAATCCTGGTCCAGAGGTTATCAACGAACATAAATACCATAAAGAAAGGGACAAGGAATATCCTCAGGAGAGTGAGCTGGATGGGAAGATTTTTTAACCATGTGGGTTTCATTGCGGTTCCTTTATTTGAACAACCTCAGTACCTCGGCGTCTGCGGGCGGCTTGAAATCAAAAAGGGCGTCGGGCGTGCTGACGTTTACTTCATATTTAATTATATCGGTCTCAACGGTTATGTTTTCGCTCAAAAACATGCTCTTCCGCGGGTGGAAGGTTGCGGTTGACACCCACATCCGGAATTCAAACTCACCGGGCATTATGTGCAAATCAGCGGCGACCTTCTCTTTCGGCACCAGTTTAAGGACGTAGTCCCCCGCCTCTTCCGACAGTAATTCAAAATTAAAATATTTTTTCAAATCCGAAACCGTCCCCTTCGGGTTGAATATCCCGGGGATGAAATAATTTATACCCTTCCAGTTCTTCCACAAATCAACAAACACCTGGTTGGTGGAAAGGTTGTAGAGCCAGAGTTTTTTCCCATCGCTCACCACGATCTGCTCTGCAGGGCTGTATATGCGGTAATATATCCTGTTGGGTCTTTTAAAAATCACCCCGCCGGACATTGTCTGCGTATCCGCGGTAGCGGCAAACTTCATAATCTGGATAAACTCAAGTTGTATGGACTCAATACCCTTTTCCTTTTCCGCCATATTTGACAGAATAAATTTAATATCCTGCCGCCTTTCCTGCGGGCTGCCACCAGGCAATACATTCCCGGCGGCGACTGTAATTAGGGTTAAAAGGACGAATACAGTTTTCATTTCGCGTCCCCTTTCAGGTATTCTTCAATCCTGTCATAATTAATATGCCACTTGTTGGTGCCTTCCGGCTTGAATATAAACTCCTGCACTTCCAGACGGCTCAACACGTCGCTCGCCTTCGCGGAAGTGCCGAAACGCGCTTTGAGCAAATCCTGCGAAACGCGTTTGCGTTCCAGTATCAGTTTCAGCGCCTGTTTGATGAGTTCGTTCGTCGTCTCGTCCATCTTGTTCTTTTCTTCCTCTACGGACTGGGATTCCATATCTTCATAATGTGTTTTCACGTTCTGCTTTTTTATGAAATTTACGATTTCCGTAACCTCTTTCTCCGAAACATAAGACCCCTGCAGACGGAAAGGTCTCGCTGCCCCCGTGGGTAAAAAGAGCATGTCCCCGCACCCTAACAGGTCCTCGGCTCCCATGGCGTCAAGTATTACCCGGGAGTCCGTTTTTGAAAGAACCTGGAAGGCAATCCTGGCGGAAAGGTTCGCCTTGATTACTCCGGTAATGACATCAACCGAGGGCCTCTGGGTTGCAAGCACAAGGTGGATACCGACCGCCCTCGCCATCTGGGCGAGCCGCTGGACTGCGTCTTCAATCTCACGGGGCAGGGTAAGTATCAAATCAGCCAGTTCATCTATGATTATGACTATATAAAACTCCTTCGGTTCGCCCGACTTTTCTGCATATTCATTATAACCGTCTATGTTGCGGACGGTCGCCCTGGCGAATTTTTCATACCTTTTCTCCATTACCTTCACCATGGATTGCAGCACCCTTGCCGACTGTTTCGGGTTTGTGACCACCGACGCCTGCTCGCTCGTGACAGTCGGGTCATACAGGTGCGGCAGGCCGTTATACACGGGCAACTCCAGACGTTTGGGGTCAATCAGAAGAAATTTCACCTCATCCGGCCTCGCTTTGAATAAAATAGACGTGATTATTGAATGGATACACACGCTCTTCCCTGAGCCGGTAGCTCCTGCTATAAGAAGGTGAGGCATGGGTATAAGGTCAAAAGCATAGGATTTGCCTTCGGAGGTCTTGCCGAGGGCTATTGTAAGTTTGGAGCCGGATTCAGCGAAATCCTTTTCCTCCATAACCGCCCTGATTCCGACCATTTTACCTTTCGGGTTCGGGACCTCCACTCCTACCGTGCCCTTGCCGGGCACTGTCGCGACACGGACGCTCGTGGCTTTCAGCGCCAGGGCTATATCGTTTGAAAGAGACGTAATGTCCTTGACCTTTATGCCGGGGTCGGGGGTCAGTTCAAACCTTGTTATCGTGGGCCCGTTGGATACGTCCGTGACCTTTGCCTGCACGTTGAAGGTTGACAGGGTCTGCTCAAGTAATGCCGCTTTCTGAATCATGTCGGAATGCCTGTATTCCTTGTCTATCTGTTCGCCCGTCGGGAGTAAATCCACCGACGGCAACTGGTATGTTTTTGATATATCCGGCTGCGGGACCGGGGCGGGTTCAATCTTTCTTTCCGGCGCCACAGTCGCCACGGGAATTCCCGGCGTCCCCGGCATTCCGGTCGTCCCGGGCACCCCAGCCATCCCCTGCTTCCCCTGAGGCATCTTCCTGACGACTGTCCCGGTTGCAGCGGTTTTAATCTTCCTGTTTAATTCACGGACAGACCTCCACTCTTTGATGTCTTCCGAGAGCCGCTTCATAAAAAACCGTAAATGTTCAACGACGGATACGTTAAAGAGAATGGACGAAAGGTACAGAAAAAGAAATATAAGTATAACTAATGCAAAGACCTGGCCAAAAACCCTGACAGAAAAATCCCTCAGCGCTATCCCGACCAACCCGCCGTAATTTATATCGCCAAATGAACCTATTACGCTGAGTACGCCGCACAACACTACAAACATTGCCGCCATGGTAACCGACTTGCCGAGGCGCAATTTTTTAAACCTCAGCAGTTCAACCGCGTACAATATTATAAGCACGGGGAAACCGAATGATGCCTTACCGAACAATTCCCCGAAACGCCTGGCGAACCACCTGCCCACCGTCCCGCATTTGTCCGGCAGAACAATGCAATACAACAGGACCATCCCGACGAGTATCGTGATGAAGACCCTGATTGCACGCTCCT
>JAHJSO010000190.1 GCA_018830385.1 Elusimicrobiota bacterium
CGGTTCATTTCAATTGATAGAACGGTACGCACGGAGGACGGCGAAATCCCCGTTGAAGTTGCAGACGCTACCCCTACCCCCGAACAATTAGCGCTCGGAAAAGAATGGAAAAAAAGAATCAACCTCATGGTGAGTTCCCTTCCCGTCAAGTATCGGCCGGTATTTCTCTTAAGGTACGTTGAAGGGCTTTCATATAAGGAGATATCGGAAATTACGGGCATGCCTGCCGGCACGGTTGAGACGTATCTTTTCAGGGCTAAAAAAATAGTCCTGAAAAAAATTGAAATATTTTTTCCCGGCTGATTGTATATTAGGCCGGAGGAAGGAGTTAAAGGGTGAACGGAAATGGATTGCAAAGACATAATTAAAATCATATCAAGGGATGTTTTGAGCGATGCAGAAAAAATCTTGCTGGAAGAGCACGTTGAAAAATGCCTTTCGTGCAGTAAGAAATACCTGTATTTAAATAATGCGTTGTCCTTGTTGAAAGACGACATTGTGATGCCTCCCGCTGATTTTACTCAAAAGGTTATGTCCCGGGCCGAACCGCAGGACGGGACGTCGGTTGAACAACCATTCGTGCCGGAGTTTATGACCGCACAATGGTTCCGGAGGTTTGTGCCCGTTGCAGTTGTCCCGGTTATCCTCATTGCCGGCATCGGCCTTTTGTGGAGGTTGAAAACCACAAAACCTATGGCGGACGCCCCAAAAGAGATTGTCATTACTTTCAAGGTGGCTGTCCCGTGGGCGCAAACGGTGTCTCTTGCTGGGGACTTCAACAGCTGGGACATTGAATCAACCAAACTTGAAAGGCAGGACGGTTTCTGGCAGACGACGATATCCATCCCGCAGGGCAGGTACCAGTATGTGTTCATTATTGACGGTAAAACATGGTTGCCCGACCCCTTTGCAAAGAGTTATGTTAACAGTGGATATGGAACCAAAAATTCAGTAGTAGATACGACAAGATTGTAAAATCTATAAAAAAAGGAGGTGATTTGATATGAAGACGAAAGTATCACTTTTAGTAGCAGTTCTGTTTGTTATGGGTTGTTTTGCCGGGACACTTCTGGCTAAAACCTCAAAAGAGGCAGCAGAGGAAATAAAGACCTCTGCAAAAGCAAAAGGGCTGTCTGATGCGGATGCCCGAACATCTGTTTCTGTTCTGAGTGAACTGGTAGACAAGGGTGTTCCTGTTGACCATGCACTTGCTGTGGTAACCGCGGCAATTGACAGGAATAATTCAGGACCGGAGATTGCAGCGATTGCAAAATCGTTAGGCGAAACAGTTGAAAAAGAGGGTTCTGCAAAGGAGATTGCTGCTATTGCCAGGATGGGTGTTGAGAAAGGACTTAAAGGCAGAGAAATCGGCAAGGTTATGGCGAATGTCCAGGCATCTATGGGAAAGGATGCATCTGCACGCCAACTGCGGATTTTAACAAAGGACCTTCTGGATAATGGTTCTGATGTTGACGGTCTCTCAGTGGCGATTGAAGCAGTCGGTAATTCCGTAGCAAATGGATATTCTCCCGAGGAATCCCGCAAGTCAGTCGCTCTGGTGGCGCTCAAAGGGATTAAGAGCGGACTCAGGGGCGAAGCGCTTGCTACCGAGATCAGGAAGGAAGCACAGCGCGGCAAGGGAGTACATGGTGAAACGCGTAGAGAGCGTACTCATGAGAGAAAGACGCCGGAGGATGTTAAAGAGAGAATGAAAACACCCGGTGGAACATCCGAGCCAGGAACAGGAAGTTCATGGCCAGGAAAACCAGGGAAGTGATTCAAGTTGCGAGTGATAAAAGCGGACGATAAAAATTAGCGGTGGTCAGAATGCCCTTGCCTTCCTAGGAGGCAGGGTCATTCTGGATGTTGTGTGATGAAACAATAAAAAAATGAGACCTTACAGGTGGTTGTGGATTTTTGTGTTGGTTGTATTTTCAGTCGGTTATTCTTCGGCAGAAAACCAGATGAATCAGATTAAGCAACTGCTCGGTAGTAAAACCGATTTTACAGAAAAACAGGTTGAGAATATTTTAGATCTCCTTGAAAAATCAGACATAGGAGGCCTGCCGGTAGAAATTTTAACAAACCGCATTAAGGAAGGTGTGGCACGCAAATCCGATTTTCCGACACTTCTTGAAGTGCTGACTAAAAAAGTGGACTCGTTGAAGCAGGCAAAAGAACTGATTTACGAGTGTCTTAACAAGGGTTTTTCAGTCAAAGATATAAAATATTCCCAGCAATTGCTTGCTGAATTACTTGAGAGGGATTTATCGTCCGATGACTTCAGGATAATTGCCAATTTAGCGCTATTGCAGAATATGAAATTAGACGAACTGGTTCCTGTCTGTGAAGTCCTTGTCAGAAACAAGGAAGAAAATTTTCCTGTTGAATATTCAAGGGAGATTGTTTCTCTGGCGATTGTCAAAGGGCTTGACCGCAAGGCAATAGAATATATCAGTGAAACCATACAGGAAGTAATGAGAGATAACGCCCTGAAACCCGATGAGATAAAGGATATCATACTCGGGGGGTTAAATAAACACAGAAGCGTTAGGAAGATACAGGAAGCCATCAGGGAGACAGCGGGCGGGGGAAAAACAGGACTTGAGAAATCAGCCGTAAGAAGAGGGGCTGAAACGAGAGGAGAAATAAAGGATGAACTCAAACAAAGAGGGACTGAAGAAAGACAAAAATGGGAGGAGAATAGGGGTAGATAAAGTATGTTGGGCTGTATTTTTTTCAACTATAATAATATTTTTTTTAAGGGGTATCACTCTTTCTGAGTATCATAATTTCCGGGGTGAATTTAATCTTTCAACTATGGTGGATGGCAATGTATATAAGGATAGCAGGGGACTCAGCGACATCGGGCTCCTGGCAAATCTCGGGCTCGGGATGCGCTCAAAAATTTCCCGACATACATTTACACGATTGGACTACAGATTGGACGTCTCCAATTTCTTTACCTACAATCTGGAGAATGAGACATCACACCTTCTGGATGGCAGGATTAAACAGCGTTTCGGCGATTTGTTTGATGTGGACCTGAATGCAGGGATTAGTATGTCTCAAATGCCAAAAGCCGCCGTATATAATTCTAGTGGATTTTATGCAGAACCGTCATTGAACTGGTATATCTTTGACTACACAAAGATTACTGGCGGATATATATACAATAAAACTATGTATCCTTCCTACAACCTGGACAACGAAACAACAGGCAGACAGGTGAAACTTGGCCAGGAACTGTCTCTCTATACATATATAGAGATTTCAGGGGTTATTCAGAACAAAAATTATCCAGAGAGATACCTCTACTCAGGAATTGACGCGGGTTCGCCTACATATAAGACGGATTTAAGAAAAGACGCCGAGAATTTTGTTGAATTGATTTTCTCGCAGAATATAACGGCAAAATCAGGGTTTGATTTAATTTATTATTCTGGCAAACTGGAGTCAAATGAGAACTATTTTGACTGCGGGCCGAAACAGTCCGAGTGGGAGAATACAATTACAGGCGATGAAAGAATAATTGAAAATTACAGGAGTTATACAACCGATAAATATGGAATGAACATATTCACGGGTCTTGATGAAGACGCAAGATTATTTCTACAGTGTTCCTATTCTACCAGGGATTATGCAGGGCGTCTTGCAAAAGATGAAAATGACGCCATTCGCCGGCCAGAAGTGAAAAGGCAGGACACACAGGTTGTGGTTTCCGCCTCCTATCTTATAGATACGTTTATTTTGAGATATACCTATGAAATAAACAACTCAAATGATGCACTTTACAACTATACAAGTAGCATTCTGTCAGCTGGTATAAGACATCTGTTTTAAGAGTATATGTTTGAAGGCGGACACGGTCTTTTCCGGGGGACATCCAGCATAGAGGGAATAGTATAGACATTATTCACAGAATTCACAAACAGAAAAAGAAACAAAAAGAAAAATTATGAATAACTTTTACTACGACTACTGCTATTTTTATCATTCTCCAGGGGACATCCTGGCTTTACAGTTACATGTGACATCTAAGCTTTACAATAACATTGATGGCGGGTTCACTTGACAAACAGGAAAAAACGAGGTATAATTAAGCATAGGAATTAGTAACTTGAGCAAAATTTTTAATTTTGATGTTTAAATGGAGGATTCCAAATAAAAATAAACAGTGCCCCTAGTATTTGGGGTTCTGATAACACGAAGGAGTAAACATGGTAAATGAAGAATTTAGCGTTGGCAATCGTAATTTTGAACGTCTTTTTAAAAATTCAATTCAATTTAAGGTTCCATTTTTTCAAAGAGGCTATTGCTGGGAAAAAAAGCATTGGGAACAATTATTTGTTGATATAAATGAACAAATCCTTCCTGAAATAGATACTGCTGATAATTTTGAAGATGTAGAGCACTTTTTTGGACCTATTGTAGTCCTGCAAAAACGAACTAGCAATCCTGAATTGCAGGAATATCAAATAATTGATGGACAACAAAGAATTACTACCATTTACTTACTCTTGGCAAAGATAAGACATCTGATTGAGGAAAAATCCCACGAGTCCCCTTCAGCGTCTGAATATATACAATCTCTTACCAAGTATCTGATAAACGACATTGACAACCAAGACGATTATCTAAAACTTAAGGTGTTCAGTTGTAAAGGAGACCGTTTGCCAGCTTACAAAATGGTTTTTAACCAGAACCCGAACAGTCCAAGCCTTCAAGTTGACATGCTATTATACTCACCAGAGACAAATAATATTGATCTTTTTAACAAATATATCGATAAGAAACTTCGCAAGGATTTTCACAGTGTACCAAAACTTTGGCAGCTGTCACAAATCTTATTAAAATCTTTAAAAATTGTATGGATACCTCTTGATGAATCAAAGGATGACCCTCAAGCCATTTTTGAAAGCCTTAATGATAGAGGGATGCCCCTTTCTGCCAGTGAATTGTTATGCAATTACTTGTTCAGACCAATTATTACTGCTAAGGAAGAATATGAAAGTATTCATAATGATTCATGGTTGAGGGCAATTAGAGATACTGATAGCAGTGGCAACTTTGAAGATTATTTAAGGCTTTTCTTTTCAATAGGTGAAAAGAAAATTATTGGACAGGGGCGGCGTATATATGTCCATTTTAAATACAAAAATAAAAACCTTAACAAAGAAAATGCTAAATCGATTCTGTCTGACTTGAAAAGCAATATTAACATTTACAATGCAATAGTAGACCCCGTTAAGAACCGTTTGCAAGGAAAGGACATATCACCGACTCTAATTAGAATCCGATCAACTCGCATGGATGCCTGCAATGTATTTCTTCTTGCTCTCCTCAAGAGCTATTCCATTTCACAAATTGATGAAGTAGAAACATATAAAATACTCAACGAAATATGCGTACTACTTGTTAGAAGAAAGATGTGCGAACTACCCACTCAAAAATATGATACTATTTTCCCTAATCTTTTTGCGAGAATAATAAGGGAGCCGAATAAACCTAAAGCGATTTCAAATATTATTGCCGATGAGCGCTATTATGTTTCAGACCAAGATTTCTCTGATGCTCTAATAAATAGACATCTCTATAGAACTCGTGATTTGCCATTCTCAAGAATGATGCTTCAAGAAGTTGATAAAAAACTACAAGTTTACAATCAATTACCGGATTACTCAACATTGAATACGATTGAGCATGTAATTCCTCAAACGATTGACGAGACATGGAAAACCTATCTTGGAGATGATGCTAAAAATCCCGATCTTCAGAAATATATAAACACGATTGGCAATCTTTGCCTTTTAAGTGGACCAGCAAATAGTCATGCAGGGCAAGACCCTTTTGAATCTAAAATTAAAGATTACACCGATGTCTGTGCATTAGCAAAAGATTTAAAAAAGAGAAAAAGCCCTTGGAATATTAAATCTATTATTACACGTTCCGAAGAATTGAGTAAAATTGCTTTGCAGATTTGGTCATGGTCAATATAATTGAGATGTTGGAAGGCAAAAATCATTGGGCACTGAACCGAAAAGAAAGAGTAACAATGAGTAGCATCTCCGCCGCCAAAGATAAAAGAATAACGGGCAGCACATCTTACAACAGCGACATTACGTTTGCTGCGCACATGCTGTTTTCTGCAATTGAAAATTGATATCATGAAAGGTGATGTACTCCAAGGATATTGTGCTATAATCTCCTTATAGCGAAAAAAATAAAGGAGGCACATCACCATAATTTACGCAGGGATAGACATTCATAAGAAATTCAGTTTTATAACTGCTGTGGATGAAAAAGGTGTAATTATCTATATATATCCTTACCCCATGCTGTTTTGTCTTACAACAAAACAAAACGCAGGGGTATCCGCGAAGTCCATAAAGGAGGATTTTCTGTTATGAAAAAATTATCAGCGGTTATGTTAATGGCGTTGTTCTCGTCCAGTGTATTTGCGTATGTGCCACTGTCAAATCAACAATTAGGTCTGGGGTCGTATCGTTTGGATGCAACAAACATTTTTTACGACGAGTTAGATATCATCAGTGCCTATCCGGTTAGTTTGCTGGAGTTTGAAGGTAACCGACTCTATACCAACTGGGGAAATGTGAGACAACCGGTTACTGGCGCCGGAACATATAATCCGGCTCTAAGTCATCGGGGTATGACTCTGGCGCCTGCGGACCACACATTTACTTTTGGCGTATCAGGGAATCCAGCCGAGATTTTCAGTATTGAAAATACCCGAGCAGGTCTCGTCTTTCAGAATTGGGGCGCTAAAACAAATCCACTAAATTTGGATGGTGTAGGTGCGACCGAATCTGAATACGCCAGGGATTTTGTTAATGAACTAATGACCAGTGCAACCATCCAAACTATTATGCGTAGCAGGACAGAATCAACCGATGTCAAATACTGGACCAATAACACTGTTACTGCATGGAATATGGGTATGGCAAAAAAGATATGGACTTGGTGGGGTCTCCCTAACCTGATAGGAGTGTCACTGGCAAACAATTCTAATTCTACTATTTTAACTGCCGGGGGGTCAAAGAGTTATACCGACAGATACCTTACCGATGACGGTGCAGTAAACGGCGGTATGCCGGCAAGCAGTCGTGAAGGCGATACTTACACTGTC
>JAHJSO010000191.1 GCA_018830385.1 Elusimicrobiota bacterium
CTGGACGATATGTGCGAAACCCTCAAAATCAGCAAGGGAAACGCAAGTATGAATATCCGTTACCTTGAACAGTGGAATGCAGTAAAAAAGTCATGGCAGAAGGGTTCCCGCAAGGACTACTATGAAGTCAATCCTGAAATACAAAAAATCATCATCAACCGTCTCCGGGAAGGGGTGACACGGCGGCTGGACAATTTCATAAAAAATATGGAAGAAATGGAAAAAATGTTAAAATCAATTAATTCTCCCGGTGGCCAAAAGGAAACGCTGAATTTCTATAAAATGCGGTTTAAAAAAATAAAGGATATGAACAACCTTATAAATAAATTCATACTAGTAGGGGAAAAATTCCTGACATGACTCCTTCATCCAAAGAAAACGTCCTGATGGTATATACCTCTGCCGACCCTCGTAGGGAAATAAAAAATGTCAGCGCCCTTTTGCCGTCGTCCGTCCTCTATGCCGCCTCACCTGCCAGCAGGGAATTCAACGTAAAAATAATAGATACCCGTCTAGAGAAAAACTGGCAGCCCTCAATTTCCGAAGTCCACAAAAGGGGAATATACGCCGTGGGGCTGAGCGCCATGAGCGGTTATCAGATTAAATCCGCCCTTGAAGTAGCGAAATTCATAAAAACTATTGAACAGTGCCATTCCTGTCATTTTAGGGGGTGTACACCCTTCCCTGATGCCCGACGACACGCTGCAAAATGAATTTGTGGATTACGTTGTTATCGGCGACGGTGAAGAAACGTTCGTTGAATTGCTTAAAAACCTGGGCAACCCTGAAGCCATCAAAAAGATGAAGGGGATTGGATACAGGGAAAAAGGCAAAATTATTGTAAATCAGCCCTGCGGGTTTGCAAATCTCAATAAATCTCCAATACCGAATTATGGTCTGATAAACGTCAACGATTATATAATTAACGGACTGTTCCCAATTTTTACCAGCAGAGGTTGCCCGCACAGGTGCGGTTTCTGCTACAACGTTGCGTTTAATTTCAGGAAACACCGGGCAATAGAACCGAAATCTGTTTTGCCCCACATTGAATATTTAGTCAAAAACCCGGAAATATCAACGATCCAGTTACTGGATGACAATTTTTTTGCCGATTTTGACCGTGCGACGGAAATATGTGGGCTTATCATCGAAAAAAACATTTCAATAAAACTTACCAGTGGCTGCAGGGCGAATTACCTTTATCGTTTTTCCATGGATTACCTGAAACTGCTTAAGAGAGCCGGTTTTGTTGAAATATACATCGGGGTAGAGTCCGGCTCGGCAAAGATACTAAATGACATAAAAAAAGACATAACGGTGGAACAGGTGATTGAAGTAAATAAAAAATTGAGGGAAGTTGGAATCACGGCAAGGTTCGGCTTCATGGCAGGGTTCCCGACGGAAACCATAGAGGACGTGAAATTAACAATTAAACTGATTAACCGGCTGCTTGAAGACAATCCGTCCGCCTACATAACACAATTGATGATGGTCACCCTGTATCCCGGGATGGAATTGTTTGAGGTTGCGAAACAGTATGGATTTAAGCCCCCTGAAAAAATGGAGGACTGGGTCAAATTTGATTATGAGGCGTGGGAATCAAAACTTTATCCATGGCTGCAGGACGACAGCAAAAAATTTGAGTTTGTAAAAGAAATGGCTTATGTCGCAACCTGGCTAGATGCAAAAAGTTTTAAGAATTTTTTAGGCGGGAGAGAACGTCTTGAAAAAATAGCGAATAAACTGTTGGGAAACTTGTTCAGGATTTTTATCAGATTAAACCTATACGGGTTGGCGGCGGGTTTGAGCCGTTTAATAAAGTTTGTCGGCAGGCAGAAACAACTGGTGTCACCGTTAATAAAAAAAGTCCCCTATAACAAGTAATGTCAAAATACTCCGAAATATTTCATTCCAGTTCAAAATATTTTGTATTGAAGATATTTTTTCAGGTATTGTCCGGATTTCTGTCTATTTTTGTGGTACGGCTCCTTGGGCCGGACGAATATGGCAGATTTTCACTTGTAACCCAGCTGATAGTAACCATCGGGTTGTTATTGAGTTTCGGCTTTTCCGGCACGCTTTCAAGATTCCTGCCCGAAATAAACAATCAAAACGAGAAAAAAAATCTTTGTTCCCAGTCATTTGAAATAACCTTTATCGCTTTCCTCCTATTCTCGCTGTTTTTTGTATTCAGCATAAATAAGTTCCCAAAATTGTACCCGATTGAAATCAGGGAAATTAAAAATATATTCCTGTTTCTTATACTGCTTTATGCTTTTATAAACATATTCCAGGGGGTTTACCGCGGACTGGGCAAATTCCTGAAATGGTCCATACTGGAGGGCGCTTATGAATTTTTCTGGCGGGCCATCTCAATAATAATTATCGTCCTTATATCAAACAGTTTTAAAACCGTCATATACAACATGTTTTTCGTAATGTTGTTCTTTATAGCAATAAATTTTGTATTCATAAGGAAAAATCTTGGCTTCACCAACCTGAATATCAGGAAAGACATATTCAATTTCGGACTCGCAATGTTTGTCGGACAAATATTATTTATCTTATTAACAACACTGCACTATGTGATGCTAAGGGTTCTGTTAAAAAACCCGGTTGATGTCGGTTATTACTCTGCCGGACTGAGAGTCCCCCAGTTAATAGAATCATTATCGCTCGCATCTCTCCCTGTCCCGTTCCTGTATTATTTTTCACATCCCGACACCGTAGAAACAAAGGAAAAAATCGTCCAATTCGGCAGCAAGACGCTCGGCATTGCATTCGGTTTTATATCTCTTGTGATCTTCAGTTTCGCCGATAAAATAATTCCCCTACTGTTCACCAATGTTTATGCTGAAAGTATAAAGGTTACTCAAATATATTCATTTACTCTTTTTTTGTTCGGGCTCCAGGCGTTCTTCGGCCCATTTTTCTACTCGATAAACAGGCCGTTCCTGGTTATAGCCGCGGGTTTTATCTATTTCATCATTTCCACTTCATTAAACTTCTGGCTGATACCGGCGTTTAAATCCACAGGTCCCGCCATCAGCGCGATTGCCGGTTTAACAATCCAGACAATAATAATAACCATAGTAATATCAAAATATAAGATACCTCTCATAAAAACAAACCTGCTACTTTTACTTGGTTTATCCTTAAGTATAATAACCGGGCTTCTGTCCCATTTAAGCGTGTCCATCCCTGTATTTGCCGTATATATTATATCACTCAGACTATTAACAATTGATGACTTCCTTCTTATTAAAAAAATAATAATGAAACAAAAAACAGAGGCGAAAGGATGAACCCAAAAACAAAGTTGTGGACACTTAACCGTAGCGGGATAGCATACGAAAAGGAGCACATATAAGAAATGGCATTAACGTGGATTCTGGTTATTTTTGTTCTGCTACTCGGCGCCTTCCTAAGGTTTTATGCTCTCAAACAGAGGGGGCTCCTTCATTTTGACGACGGGCTCCGGATGCTTGAAGTGGCGTTCCTTGACGACCTAATGACGTTTATCAAAAAGAACATCAGGCCGTTGCTTTCAAAAAAGAAGATTGGCCTCGGGCAGGCGGCTGCCGGTTTCCGC
>JAHJSO010000192.1 GCA_018830385.1 Elusimicrobiota bacterium
AGTTCCCCCACTTGACAACCCCGTTAATATTTAGGTATAATGTTAGCAGTCGGTCTATGCGGTTGCTAAAAAACGTATCTATTCACTGAAAGATGTCATTGCGAGCCCGAAGGGCGTGGCAATCCACTTATTTTAACAACGAGATTGCTTCGTCGCTAACGCTCCTCGCAAAGACACTGTCCAGTGAGGAGTTATTAAAAAACCGCCGCCGTAAAATCAACCGTAAATAAAACACAATACAAAACCCCGCTGGGACAATGCATCTATGCGCGTTTTGAGGCCGGAAATTTCAGAGTATCGCAGGAACAAAACACTTCAGGCGATTGTTTGCCATTATGTCAATACGAACAGGCCTGTAAGTTCAAATGACATCACAGACAACTATGACATAGGGATTTCTTCCGCATCGGTAAGAAAAATAATGTTTGAACTGGAAAAGGATGGGTTCCTCAACCACCCGTACAGTTCGTCCGGCAGGATACCGACGGACAAGGCATACAGGCACTTTGTAGATTCAACCGTTGAACTGCAGTCGGTCGCCGTTGATGAACGCAGGAGAATAACGGACGAATACAGGTTACGCGCCCAGGAACTGGACGAACTGCTGATAAAGACATCACACCTGCTAGCAGTAACCTCAAAATACACGGGTTTTACGATTGTCCCCAAACTGGAAAAGAACAGGGTGAAGAATTTCCAGCTGGTTAAGATAGCGAAGGACAAAATCCTGGCGATAATCGTTACCGACACGGGCATCGTCAGGCATCAGGTTGTGAACGTGGAGTTTGAGGTTGACGAAAGGACGTTTGACGATATATGTTTTATCCTTAACGAAAAACTGGCAAACACGCTCCTGTCGGATTTGAAACCCGGTATGCTTATGATATTTGACAGTTTTAACGCAAGGCAGGAAAAAATCCGGAAAATTGTAAAGGCCCTGTCCGCCAATATGATGAGTTCCGCGGACGAGCAGATTTTTATTGACGGCGCCAGCAACATTATGTCCGTCCTGGAGAAAGCCGTACCGTCCGACTTCATGTCGGTCCTGAGGGTTATAGAACAGAAGAAACTGCTGGCGAAAATGCTTGAAGCGGACATTGACAAACTTGAGGGGGTGCAGGTCCTCATAGGGCTTGAACACAAAATCCCTGAACTCAGGGAGATGAGTTTAATCAGGACTTCATACAAGATAGGGGGAAACCCCGTCGGGGTGCTGGGCATAATAGGCCCGAAGAGGATGGAGTACTCCAGGATGATTTCCCTCGTTGATTACGTAGGCCGGATGGTCAATAAAATGATTGAGAGGACAGCGGTGTATGGAAGACAAAATAGACCAGGCACAACCAAAAGAAGAGCAGCCCCCAAAAGAAGATAGGCAGGGCAAGGAAGACGCCTCTTTCTCGCAGTTGCTCCGTCTGAAAGCGGAGTTTGAAAATTACCGCAAGAGGGTTGAGAAGGAAAAGGAGGACAAATATTTGCTTGGTAAGGAGAGCGTCCTTTCAAAGGTCGTCGCCTTGCTGGACGTTTTTGAAAAGGCGATTGAAATGTCAAAATCCGCAAACGACAAAAAGGGCATCCTGCAGGGCGTAGAACTTCTCAAAAAAGAATTTGAGAACTTTCTGGACAGGGAGGGGGTAAAAAGGATTGAGACGGTCGGTTTGAAATTTAACCCTTCCTTTCACGAGATAATGGGGTATGAGAACTCCGACGATTCAGATGAAGACGGAATAATAAAAAAGGAAATGCAGAAAGGGTACACGCTCGGTTGTTTCGTTTTAAGAGCTGCGAAGGTTGTGGTTATGAAGAGTAAGAAGAAGCCCGTTCAGGAAGATAAAAAACCGGAACCGGAAACGGGAACGGGAACACCCCCGGACATTATAGATGGTATAAAAAAGGAAGAAGGGCCGGTACAGGAAGTTTGACCGGATAACGGAAAATAAAAAAAGGAGGACATTTCTATGTCTAAAGTAATTGGGATTGATTTAGGGACGTCAAATTCTGCCGCTGCTTACATGGAGGCGGGGAAGCCGACAATAATACCCGCTGCTGAGGGGGTTACGGCAGGAGGCAAGGCGTTTCCGTCGTACGTCGCTTTCACAAAGGACGGCCAGTTGCTGGTGGGTGAGCCGGCCCGTCGTCAGGCGGTTTCAAACCCCGAAGGGACCATTACCACTTTCAAGAGAAAAATGGGGCAGGACTTCAAATACAAAATTCATGGCAAGGAATATACGCCGCAGCAACTGTCTGCGTTCATTCTCCAGAAGATAAAGAATGACGCCGAGGCATTCCTCGGCACCAAGGTTGAGAAAGCGGTTGTAACCGTGCCTGCATATTTTAACGACAACCAGCGCCAGGCGACGAAGGACGCGGGGACAATAGCCGGGCTTGAGGTGGTGAGAATAATAAACGAACCGACTGCTGCATGTCTTGCTTATGGCCTTGACAAAGGTGGGTCTGAAGAAAAGATTATGGTTTTTGACTTCGGCGGCGGGACGCTGGACGTAACAATAATGAACTTCTGGAAGGAAGGCGGGTTCAACGTAATATCAACCTCAGGCGATACGCAGTTGGGCGGAACGGATATGGACAATTCAATGGTTGACCATATCGCCCTGCAGTTCAAGAGGGAATCCGGCATTGATTTACGCCAGGACAAAATGGCTCTGCAACGGCTCCGCGAGGCGGCAGAAAAGGCGAAGATTGAACTGTCAAACATACTGGAAACCGACATAAACCTGCCTTTTATCACGGCTGATGCCTCAGGCCCGAAACATCTTACGATGAAATTCGGCCGTGCCACGCTGGAGTCCATTGTGCGCCCCATCGTTGACAGGTGCGCCGTATCAATTGACCAGTCGCTCGCTGATGCGAAAATTAGCGCCACCGACATTACAAGAGTAATACTGGTCGGCGGCCCGACGAGGATGCCGATTGTCCAGAAGTTTGTGGAAGAGCATGCAGGCAAAAAGGTTGAGAGGGGGGTTGACCCGATGGAGTGCGTCGCCCTCGGAGCGTCCATACAGGCGGCTATAATCGTGGGGGACGTAAAGGACATAGTGCTTCTGGATGTAATCCCTCTTTCACTTGGACTGGAGACCCTCGGCAGCGTGATGACAAAACTTATTGACAGGAATACCACCATACCGACGAAAAAATCGCAGATATTCTCCACGGCGGCCGACAACCAGACCTCCGTTGAGGTGCACGTTCTTCAGGGTGAGAGGCCCATGGCTTCGGACAATACGAGTTTAGGCAGGTTCATGCTTGACGGTATCCCGACGGCGCCGCGGGGCGTGCCCCAGATAGAGGTCGGTTTTGACATTGACGAAAACGGCATACTGCACGTATCCGCAAAGGACCTGGGGACCGGGAAGGAACAGCACATAACGATATCCGCGCCAAATAAACTTTCAAAGGATGAAATTGATAAAATGGTGAAGCAGGCGGAGAGTTTTGCAGACCAGGACAAGCAGAGGAAGGAAACGATTGAGGCGAAGAACGAACTTGACAACCTCGTTTATCATACGGAAAAGACGATGAAGGAACACGGGGATAAAATTTCACAGGATGAGCGACTCGCAGTTGAGAGGGCAATAAGCGAGGCGAAAGAAGCGGTAAAGTCGGACGATGCCGCGAGGATAACCAAATCAAGGGACGAATTGATAAAAGCGTCTCACAAACTTGCGGAGTTCCTGTACAAGGACGCTTCCAAAAAGCAGGGGACCGAGGGACCTGCAAGCCAGGGGGGCACCCGTCCGGTGGACGGGTCAGGCGAGCCCCCAAAAGAAGAAAGCAAGGATAAGGACAAGGAAGGCAAGAGGGACGACGTGATTGACGCCGAATTCAAGGAAAACAAATGACTACCAAGCGGGACTACTATGAAATTTTGGGCGTTCCCAAGGGCGCCTCTGAATCCGATGTACAGCAGGCATACAGGAAATTGGCCGTACAGTACCACCCTGACAGGGTACCTTCTGAAAAAAAGGAAGAGGCAAGGGAAAAATTCAAGGAGATTTCCGAGGCGTATGCCGTACTTTGCGATGCGCAGAAACGCAGGATGTACGACCAGTACGGACATGTAGGGATAGACGGTCGCTACTCCCAGGAAGACATATTCAAGGGGGCGGACTTTGACAGCGTGTTCCACGACCTGGGTTTTGGGACGGGGTTTGAAAGTTTCTTCGGGGATGTTTTTGATTTCTTCGGAGGAAGCGGCGGCAGGAAGATCAGGAAGAGAGGACCTGAACGCGGGGCAGACATTGAAATCCCCGTCAACATTACGCTGAACGACTCTTACAACGGCGCTGAAAAACCGATAAGTTTTTACAGGACGGAGACCTGCCCCACCTGTAATGGTTCAGGGACGAAGCAGGGGACTACGAAAAAGACCTGTCCCGTATGCAGGGGCACAGGACAGCAGGCGTCGTCCCTGGGAGGATTTCTTACTTTCACCCAGCCGTGCAACAAATGTCGCGGTAGCGGGGAAATAATTGATACACCCTGCGCAACCTGCGCCGGGCGGGGGAAAATAAAACAACCGACGAGCATAACTGTTAAAATTCCGAAAGGCGTCAACTCGGGGACGTCTATAAGGGTCCGGAGCAAGGGTGAGGCCGGGGAAAGGGGAGGTCCCCCGGGCGACCTTTATGTTGTTGTGCGGCTTGAGAAGAACAATATGTTTGACAGGGATGGGGATGACCTTTACACCCAGACAAAAATACCTTTTCATACGGCAGCCATTGGCGGCGATATAGACATAACCAGCATAAAAGAACAACTGAAGATGAAAATCCCATCCGGGACCCAGTCCGGCAAGGTATTCCGGTTGAAAGAAAAAGGAATGCCGAACATTCACACTGGTAAGTCCGGCGACCTTTACATAAAGGTGCTGATTGATGTCCCGACCAAACTTTCAGAGAGACAAAAAGAACTGCTGAGAGAGTTCGCCCATCTGTCGGAGTAACCCGGTAGTAGATATTCAGTAATCCCTGTGGTTGTCATTGCGAGGGCCGTAAGAAGCGTGGCAATCTCGTCGGTAAAAATGAGATTGCTTCGTCGCTAACGCTCCTCGCAATGACATACGGCATTGAGATTGCTTCCCACCACGCTTCGCTCGTGTTCGCAATGACATGTGTCATTCTTATAATATGACAAAAATATACTTTTACACTTCCGGGTGCAGGGTGAACCAGTATGAAACGCAACTGCTGATGGAATCCATTTGCGGTAGCGGCCGGGGGGACGGGAGTGCCGGTGTAGGTGCCCGTAGTAAAAATTACGAGCGGGTCGCCAGCCACACGGATGCGGACGTGTGCGTTATAAACTCCTGCACGGTTACCCACAATGCCGATGCGGACTGCAGGCAGATCGTCAGGAGGATACTGAGAGAAAATCCATCCGCCAGGGTAATTGTCACAGGTTGTTATGCGGTCTCTGCGGGTGATGAAATCAGGAGATTATCCCCCAGGGTTGAGGTGTATCCTGAAAAGGATGACGTCTCTGGGCAATTAGGCGACTGTGCCCCGGGGCAGCCGGAGCAGCCGGGGCAGCCGGGACGGCAGGACGGGAGGCAAGATGGGCAACAGGACTGTCGGCAGGGC
>JAHJSO010000193.1 GCA_018830385.1 Elusimicrobiota bacterium
GAACTTGCGAAAAGGATTTCTTCCGACTATAAAAACAGGCAGCCGACGTTTATTTCAATACTCAAGGGCAGCGTTGTTTTCCTATCCGATTTGCTCAGGAACCTGGACATCCACTGCCTGGTTGATTTTGTGGCGATTTCGTCTTATGGCGGGGAAACAGAGTCCTCCGGGGTTGTGCGGCAACTCCTTGATTTAAGGGAAAACCCGGTAGGTAAGGACCTGATTGTTGTTGACGACATAGTTGATACGGGGCTTACCCTGTCCTACCTGAGGAATAACCTGATGACCAGGCACCCCGCCTCGCTGAAAATATGCGTACTGCTGGACAAAAAGAAGAAAAGAAAGATTGATGTACCTATTGACTATACGGGTTTTGTAATACCGGACAAGTTTGTCGTCGGCTACGGGCTTGACTATCAGGAGAAATACAGGAATCTGCCTTATGTGGGGGTGTTAAATCCAGAGGTATATAAAAAATGAAAGAAAAAAATTACAAGAGCGTTTTTATCTGGGTGCTGGTGTTCATTACAATTATCTTTTTGATGAGGGCGGTCAACCAGATAAAATTAGAAGAGGAAATAACGTATTCCATGTTCAAGGACCTCCTGCGCGACGGGAAAATAAAAGAGGTCCGGATCAGAAACGATTTGATACGGGGAACATACGTCCTGCCCGATGAAAAGGACGGCGGCGTTAAAACGTCCAATTTTAAAACGGTCCCCGTTACTCCGGATTTAAAACTCGTAGAGGAACTGGAAGAAAAAAAGATTACATACACCGGGGAACAGGAAAAGGGCTGGGTAACAGCGATACTGGCGAACGTCGGCTGGATTATTATTTTCCTCCTCATATGGTTCTTTATGATAAAACAGTTGCAGGGCGGAGGTAAACAGGTGGCCGCTTTCGGGAGAAGTAAAGCGAAAATGCAGGGAGGTAAAAAGACCAAAATAACATTCCAGGATGTTGCCGGCTGCGACGAAGCCAAGGAGGAACTTAAAGAAATAATAGAGTTCCTTAAAGACCCGGCGAAATTCCAGAAATTGGGCGGTAAAATCCCGAAAGGGGTAATACTGTACGGCGCCCCAGGCACTGGGAAAACGCTCCTTGCAAAGGCGGTCTCAGGTGAGGCGGGCGTGCCGTTCTTCAGTTCAAGCGGCTCTGAATTCGTTGAGATGTTCGTCGGCGTGGGCGCTAGCCGCGTCAGAGACCTGTTTGACCAGGGAAGAAAAAATGCACCCTGCCTGCTTTTTATTGACGAACTTGACGCAGTCGGCAGGCACAGGTTCGCAGGCATAGGCGGGGGACACGACGAGCGCGAACAGACCCTCAACCAACTCCTGGTTGAAATGGACGGTTTTGATACAAAGGAAGGCGTAATACTGATTGCCGCAACCAACAGGCCCGATGTGCTTGATAGGGCTCTCCTGAGGCCCGGCAGGTTTGACAGGCATATCGTTGTCCCGATACCCGACCTGAAAGGCAGGGAAGAAATACTCAGCGTCCATTCAAGGAACATTAAGTTAGCCCCTGAGGTTAATCTGATGGTAATCGCCCGCCGCACACCTGGTTTTGTGGGCGCTGACCTTGCAAATTTAATGAATGAGGCAGCTCTGCTTGCAGCCAGAAAAAGTAAGCCCGCGGTTGAAATGGCCGACCTGGAGGAGGCGATAGACAGGTTAATAGCAGGCCCCGAGAGAAAATCCCGTATGATATCAGACAGGGAAAAAAAGATAGTCGCATACCACGAGTCAGGCCATGCACTGATAGCCAAACTTATCCCCGGTTCAGACCCTATCCACAAGGTGTCAATCATACCGAGGGGGCCTTCGCTCGGCTACACCCTGCAGTTGCCGACGGAGGACAGGTATTTAACCACCAAGTCGGAAATCCTTACCAAAATCACCGTCCTTTTGGGCGGAAGGGCAGCGGAAGAAATTATATTCAACGAAATAACAACCGGTGCCGAGAACGACCTGGTTAAAGTCACGGAGATAACGCAAAAGATGGTGTGCGAGTACGGTATGAGCGAAAAACTCGGGCCACTGACGTTGAGGAAACGGGAGGAAGAGCTGTTCCTCGGCAGGGACATAATGCAGCGGGAAAGGATGTATTCTGAAAAAACCGCGCAACTTATAGACGAGGAAGTCAAAACAATAATAAAGGAATGCGAAGACAGGGGAATTAAAATATTAAAGGAAAATATTGACAAACTCAGGATACTGGCGGAAAAACTCATAGAAAAGGAAATGCTTGAAGGAGACGAGGTTGACAAACTCTTCGGTATAGCCGCCTCTTAAGCACCGGCACAGACCGTAACGGAACTGCTCCCATGAAACAAAAAAAACGGATTGATAAAAAATCCATCCAAAAAGCCGTCCGGCAGATTCTTGTAGCCATCGGCGAAGACCCCGACAGGGAGGGGTTGAAGTGCACGCCCGAAAGGGTCAGCAAATTTTATGAAGAAGTCACCTCGGGTTACTTCATAAAACCCGAGGACGTGCTGACTATTTATTATGAAGAGGAACAGCACGATGAACTTGTCCTCCTGCGCAACATCCCGTTTTTTTCAATATGCGAACACCACCTCCTCCCGTTTTTCGGGAAGGTGCACATCGCCTACATACCGCATAAGAAACGCCTACTGGGAATTTCAAAACTCGCCCGGCTGGTTGAAACATATTCAAGACGGCTGCAACTGCAGGAAAGAATCACAAAACACATTGCTGACTCGCTTATGAAAATTGCAAAACCCCTGGGCGTGGCGGTGGTGGTTGAAGCGGAGCACCTCTGCCTGTCCATGCGCGGCATAAAGAAACCGGGAACGACAATAATGACCTCCGCAATGAGGGGGCTTTTCCTGAAGGACGCAAAGACGAGGGCGGAGGCCTTCAGTTTAATAAACAGATAAGAAAGAATGAATCTGTCTGAATTGTTGCGGGGCAAGAGTCCTCTTATAATGGGCGTACTGAACGTAACACCCGACTCCTTCTACGATGGCGGCAGGTGGGCAAAACCGGAGGATGCAATCAGCCGCGCCGGGCAGATGATGGAAGACGGGGCGGACATAATTGACGTCGGCGGGGAATCCACAAGGCC
>JAHJSO010000005.1 GCA_018830385.1 Elusimicrobiota bacterium
GAAACTATTTGTGTTCTATAAGTACTCAAAAAAATTTCTTAATAAGGTTTACATCCTTCCGCAACTCCATAAACTCGTATGGAATGTGAAATAGGAGGCGTTGTCAGTCACCCCCGGCGCCCCTGACGCCCCCGGCGCCCCTGACACCCCCAGCACCCCCTGACCACCTACTCGCCCCAGCACTAAACCGCGTCAAAACAAAATGTTTTTAAATATTATATCTTGCCGTATATTGCCGTATATTGCCATATTTTGTTATATTTTATATATTCAACTGATTGATAAGACATGAATTTTCCAAAAAACCCTTGACAAATCATAAAAAATATGTTATACTCTGTGTAGGGAACTCAGTCAAAAAACTTACAGTCACGCGCTGCTCTGTCACATTCAGCCATACCTTGTGTAAGCATATCTCGTGTCCGTTGTTTTCAGCTGCTGGGGGTGATTTCCATGCTGTTACTTCAACTTTTAATTATATTTATCGCTGCCGTATTGCTTACGATTGCAGAATCCCTTGATAGTTTTCTCACTATCGTAAAGAACGATAAACGCAGGTCGGCTATATGGGGGTTTGTTTCATGGGTGCTCGCCGGGACAATAATCGTGCATATTTCAGGCGATACCTCTATTAAGTTTATGTCAATACTTTTTGCCGGCCTCGGCGCTGCCTGCGGTAACGTTTTGTCTATCGGAATCATCCGCATACTCCGCAGACAAAAAAAGACCGGGCGTTCTTTCGCAAGCCTCCTTGTGCAGGACATGTCAAGGACGCCGGTAATAAAGGTTATTAAAAAAACTTCCTTTTACAGGTTTTTCAACCGTAAAATTTTACGCTTAAACAGAAAAGAGCATAAAACGTCCCAACCCGAAGCGGCAATCTAAAACATGCCGGGGCAAAATTCAATTACAACAGGGGATCAAAGTTGCATTACAATTTACAACAATTTACAATCACTTGAAATATTACTTATAATATGCTTTAATATATATTAAAGAGAGCGCCTTGTCATTACATTTAACAAAACTCATTGACGAGATAAGTTCTCTCGGTGAAAGAATAATTAAAACGCCCATGTCCGGAGGTTGCCCCCGGAATAAAAACCAATATGTATTAAACTATCACAAAAGGAGGTAAGAGATGATAGATGAAAGAGATGTTTATGAGGCAAAGAAGGCAGTGCAGTCCGTGATGAAGGATGTGCCCGTAAAGGTGGCGGTGATTATCGGAGTAATTCTGATTGGTTTTCTGTTTTTTAAACCATGGGTTCAAATTGGGCCGGGTGAAAGAGGGGTTGTCCTTAATTTTGGCGCTGTTCAGAAGAATGTGTTCGGAGAAGGGTTACATTTCAGGATACCTGTCGTACAGAACATTGTCTCGATGGATGTCAAGGTTCAGAAATCTGTAACAAATGCCGCTGCTGCATCGTCTGATCTTCAGGAAGTGAGCTCAGATGTTGCGCTTAACTATCACATAATTCCAGACAAAGCAAATCTTGTCTATCAGACCATCGGCATACACTTTAAGGAGCGAATCATAGACCCTGCGGTGCAGGAGGTTGTAAAGGCTGTGACAGCCAGGTATACAGCAGAAGAACTTATCACAAAGAGGCCAGCGGTAAGCGAGGCAATGAGATCAACCCTTGATGAAAGGCTCATGGTGCACAACATAGCAGTTGATGCATTTTCTATCGTCGGGTTCAGTTTCTCCAAGGCCTTTACGGAAGCAATTGAGTCAAAACAGACAGCGGAACAACTTGCACTAAAAGCAAAGAGGGACCTGGATAGGATAAAGATAGAGGCGGAGCAGACAATTGTGGCAGCCAGGGCAGAAGCCGAATCCCTGAGACTCCAGAGAGCAAATATTTCGACCGACCTTATAGAGTTGAGAAAAATAGAAGCAAACCTTAGGGCGATAGAAAAATGGGATGGAATCCTACCCCAGGTTACGGGCAGCGGGACAATACCATTTATTGGAGTGGGTGATATACAGAAAAAATAAACAAATAATCATGTAAGTGGTAACCCCCTCATATGATTAGATATTTTATTTTTTTTATTATCGCGGGCGTAGTGGGCGGTATTATTGCCAGAAGAAACGGACGTAACCCTGTAATCTGGTTTGCGCTGTGCGCTCTTTTCCCTTTGCTTATTGTTGTTATTGCATTGTTTCCTCCTCTTGTATCAGAAGGATATACCAAAAAGTGCCCTTACTGCGCAGAAATCATTAA
>JAHJSO010000194.1 GCA_018830385.1 Elusimicrobiota bacterium
TCCATGTTTTTTGATACGAGTGCGTGCAATTTCCGGACGTTCATACCGGGGTTGAAACCGGTGGACACCGTCTCCGGAAAAACTATTATATCAGGATAATACCGGCTGAACGCCTTCTCAGCCCAACTGATGCATTTTTCAGTGTTTTTTTTAATGTTGTTCGGCTCAACTGATACCTGTACGCCGCAGATACCCACCCGCTTCATTGCGCACCCGGGCTTTCCGACAACCTTATCCTTTTTCATTTTTTTGCTGAATCAAGAATTTTTACCGCTTCAATTGCAATCTTTATCGCTTCCTCCACGCCTACCTTCTTTACTATCGGCGCATTGCTCCATGTCAGCCCGATTATGGCGAGTATTTCGCCGGCACGGACCTTTTTTATTGAAGATACTACAAAAAGCGCCGCCGACTCCATTGACGTTGAAAGAACGTTTGAACGGTACCACGCATTCCACATTTCCTCGTTATGCTCGCTAAGCGGCAGGCCCTTTGCCCCTTCCGTGTAAAATGCGTCCTTGCAGTGCGCAATCCCCGCATGCCACCTGAATCTCTTCCTTTTGGCCGCCCCTACGAGTGCGTTGGTAACGTCCAGGTCAGCCACAGCGGGATAGGAAAGAGGCACGTACTGCCGGGTGGTGCCTTCCTCCCGCACGGATGCGGTGGTAATAACCACATCACCCAATTTAACCTCTTTTTGCAATGAACCAGCCGTGCCTATCCGTATGAAAGTGTCAGCGCCTATTTTGATGAGTTCTTCAACGCATATCGCCGTTGAAGGGCAGCCGATCCCCGTTGACGTGGTGGAAATTTTTATTTTTTTACCGTCGTAGCCGGTGATATGCCCCGTGAACGTCCTGTATTCCCTGTTGAAAGCCATCTCCTTTGCGTCGTCAAAATACTCCGCAATCTTTTTGGTCCTGCCCGGGTCTCCGGGAAGCAGAACATACCTGCCTACGTCACCTTTCCCGAGTGCAATGTGGTACTCTTTGTTTTTTTCCATTTCAGTAAAATCTCCTTTCTGTGGTCACCTGATTTAAAACCTCTTCCGTCGCCCCACCATCCTGGCACAGTTTAATTACTTTTCAAAAGCCACTATTCTGCAGATGCTTGACTCGCCGCCGACGAACCTCCACGGAAAACAACCGACAACCGTGCGTCTGTTAAGTAATTTGTCTATATCTCCCCCCAAATTCTCTGCGTGAATTATATCCAGCGGGAAGAGGTCTATATGCATGAGTTGGTAGTCCTCGGGGGGAAAAATCTCGTCAATTGATTTCTTGAACTTCTTCCGGAAATGCTCCTCGCACTGTTTTGCAAGGACAGGCATCCATTCCCTTATTTTGGTATTCATCGGGTGGTCCGCCGAACCGCAGTCAACCCCTATCCATTTGAATTTCATCTTCCTGCACCATGCAGCGAACTCCATTGTTGGCCCCGGGTGTTTACACATATATCTAACCTCGTCGGCTTCCGGCTGGTCCCATGCGTATTTATGGTAGCCCGTGTTGATAATGAGAATGTCTCGTTCTTTCACCTCAACCCGTTCCATAATGTCCTTAGACGTATATATACCGTAGTCCTCGGCTATGTCGGACAAATCAACCACCGCCGCCTCGCCGTATAACTCATCAAGCGGGATTGACGCTATGTCCCTGCCGTGCGTGCAGAAATGCAGGGAACCGTCCAGATGCGTGCCTACATGGTTGCTCGTCGTTATCAACTGCCCGTTGGCGCCGTTCGGGGCGAGCCGTTTGAAAAATTTCACCTGCAGGGGTTCGTAAGTCGGCCAGGCAGGCGTAAGAACGGATAACGGTTGCGTTAAATCAAGAAGTTTCATTTTAAATACCCCCCGTGCGTTAACCTCACACAAACGCATTAAGTATCTGTGACATTTGTCATTGCGAGGAGCGTTAGCGACGAAGCAATCTCGTTTTTGAAGAGATTGCCACGCTCCCTTCGGTCGCTCGCAATGACCATGTTTATGTCCATTTGTTTTCTGCGTTTGTATTAATTAGTGCGTCCGCAACGTCTTTTAAGTTACTGAAAACAATTAATAAAACGCTCCAGTCGGTTTCATTCTTTGCCAGGGTAGAAATTATTGAACTAGAAAAATAATAGCAAATAAAAAATATTTTTTCAAGCAGGGGTGGACGGGGAGGTGAATAACACGGTAGGCGGCAAGGCGTGCGGCACAACCTGCGGCGCGTCCGAGGCAGGGGCGAAATTTGACAAAAGGATAAAAATATAATATAATGTCCATAATGAGATTTTTGATAACCCTTTTCTGCCTTGTTCTGTTTTTGCTAGGGTTTGGTTTCTTTTATTCCCCTGAATTTATACTCCGCATAAACACCCTTTTAAAAAGGTTATTCCTGGATAATTCAAAATTATTGGCAAACCGGAAAAAATTCGGGCTGGTTTGCATAGGGCTTGCCTGTTTGATTTTTTACTTCGGGGTTTACTCCAAAAGGGTGGAAACAAGCACCCCCGAGTTGAATGCAAGGAACAAGGTTTACCGCGCATGGTATCATTATTATCATCGCGATTACGCCGCCGCCGAAAAACTCTGCAACGAGGCACTGAAGATTGACCCTGAAAACACGACGGCGATTAAACAACTCTGCCTTATACATTTCATAAAGGCCGACTACAAACAGGCAAAAAAATACTGCGACATACTACTGGCAAAGCAACCCGGCAACCAGAGGATAAAAAAGATTTACGAAATCATTACCAGGAAAAGCGGACAGGTGAAAAAATAAGATGGCGATATCCGGCGCTACGAAAATTACAGGCATCATAGGTTCCCCGGTGAAACATACGCTTTCGCCCCTGATGCACAACGCCGCCTTTAATCACCTTAAACTAAATTTTGTTTATGTTCCTTTCCTTGTTAAGCCGTCTGAATTGGGGGATGCCATAAAGGGCTTTAAGGCGCTGAACGTCCGAGGCATCAACGTAACGGTCCCTCACAAGGAACGGGTAGTAAAATACATGGACAAACTTGACCCGCTGGCAGAAAACGTTGGCGCCGTAAACACCGTGGTCTTTGAAAACGGGAATGCCTGCGGGTATAACACCGACGGCACGGGTTTTATAAAATCAATAAAATCCGCAACATCTCTTCACGGGAAGACGGTTCTTGTTATAGGCGCCGGCGGGGCGGGTAGTTCCGTCTCTTTTGCACTCTCAAGGGAAAATGTCCGTAAACTTTTTATATACGATATCTTAGGCAAAAAGGCATCCGTCCTTGCAGGGAAGATAAATTCAAAAAAGGGGCTCGCCCGGGCTGAAACGACATCCTCTCCGGAAAGGGTGGCGACTGAAACGGACATAGTCGTCAACGCTTCAACGTCGGGCATGAATAAAAAAGACAGGTGCGTTCTTGACCCGTCCCTGTTAAGGAAGGGCATGTTCATATACGACATCGTTTACAATGCAAAGACGCAACTTTTAAGACAGGCGGAACGACTTGGCGCCGGGCATATGGACGGGATGGAAATGCTTCTGTTCCAGGGCGCCGCTGCATTTGAACTATGGACGGACAGAAAGGCTCCGCTTGATATAATGCGGAAAGTCATTACAGAAAGGAGGTGACAAAAATTGACATTGTGGATAATCAGATCTATTATTGTTGTTGCGCTTACATCAATCGGATATTTTCATATCGCCGGAAACATCCGGGGAATACTCACAGGATTCGCCGTTTCCTGTGCCATAATCGCCCTTGAACTGCTCATCAGCCGGATAAAACTTGATACGCTCGTTGCATCCGGCATAGGGGCTGTCCTCGGTTTTGTCACAGGCAACCTGGTGGAATACGGGTTGCTTTCGCTTGACAACGACGCCATATCGGAAATTATGGGGAAATATTCGTTGCTTGTGAAGTCTGCCATTGTAGTAACTGGCATCCTCGTTGCAGTAAGAAAGAAGGAAGAGGTGGACCTGCTTGATAAAGACATCCTGCGCAGGGGCAGCGGTAAAAATCAGGAACAGATGAAAATACTTGACACAAGCATAATTATTGACGGCAGGATAGCCGACATCTGCGAAACAAAATTCCTCATGGGACCGCTTATAATCCCGCAGTTCGTACTGGCTGAGATGCAAAAACTTGCCGACTCCGCAGACACAAACAAACGGACGAGAGCCCGCAGGGGGCTGGAAATCCTGCACCGTCTCCAGGAAGAATCGGACCTTCTGGTAAAGGTTTACGACAAGGATTACCCCGAGTGGAAAGACGTTGACACAAAACTTGTCGCCCTCGCCAAGGAAATGAACGGGCTAATTCTTACAACTGACTTCAACCTGAACAAGATTGCGACCCTGCAGGGGGTGATTGTTCTGAACATCAACGACCTCGCGAGCGCCCTCAAGCCCATATTTCTCCCCGGCGAAATGTTGAACGTCTATGTGGTTAAAGAAGGCAAGGAACGGGACCAGGGAGTCGGGTACCTTGATGACGGTACAATGATTGTAATTGAGGAAGGCAGAAAGTTTGTAGGCAGGAAAATAGACGTCGTCGTCACATCAATGCTTCAGACGTCCGCCGGCAGGATGATATTCACCAGGCCGAAGTAGCGGGGAAGTGTTTACGTGCTTGAAAGAACAAAAATCTGCTCAATAATACTCGCTGCAGGCAGTGGTAAAAGGTTCGGCGCCAAAAAACAATTCCTTAAACTTGCGGGGAAACACATATTGTTGTGGTCGGTTGAAAGGTTTCTGCCTTTCTCCGGCAAACTGCTGGTCGTTCTGCCGCCGGGAGAAACAGGAGAAACCGGCCGGTTAAAAGACATAATTAAGAAATACCCACGGACAGATATTGTTGAAGGCGGCGCGGAGAGGTATGATTCAGTCAGGAATGCCCTCAGGCATGTCCCGGCGGTTTTTGATATAGTGTGCATCCATGACGGCGTCAGGCCCTTTGTGTCCAGGGATGACGTCTCTCGCTGTATCTTTGCCGCGAAGAGATACGGCGCCGCAATATGCGCTTGTCCTTCCACCGACACGGTAAAGACCGGACATACCGGCGCCGGCACCGGCGTCAATAAAGGTTCGCGGGGCGTTTTTTTCGTCCGGGAAACTCTCAACAGAGACAACGTTTTCCTCGTACAGACACCGCAGGCGTTCAGACGGAATCTGCTCCTCACCGCTTATAACGGGAACATCCCTCCCGGCACAACCGACGACGCGCGGGTTGTAGAGATTATGGGACACAGGGTGGCCATAGTTCCGACTTCACCCTCCAACATAAAGATTACAACAAGGACTGACTTTGCCATAGCGCAGGCACTCGCAAAGAAATTTTAGGGGCATGGGAATGAGGGCATGGGGAATACGGGCATGAAAATCAGAATCGGCATCGGCTACGATATTCACAAATTTACAAAAAACAGGAAACTTGTTCTGGGCGGGGTAAGTATTCCATACCGATACGGGCTTTCGGGACATTCCGATGCAGATGTTTTACTCCACGCCATATCCGACGCACTCCTGGGGGCAGCGGGACACCGGGATATCGGGGTGCATTTTCCGAATACTGATAAGAAATACAAAAATGTTTCCAGCGGGGTTATACTAAAAAAAGTCCGGGAGATACTTCAAAAAAAGGGATACAGGGTCGTAAATATTGACTCCACGGTTGTCGCGGAGGAACCGAAAATAAGCGGACATTATCCGGAAATGAAAAAAAACATTTCACGAATTCTTCACACAAAAAATGTTAATATAAAAGCAACGACAAACGAGGGACTTGGTGAAATCGGAAAAGGCAAGGGTATATGTGCCTGGGCGGTGTGCTTGATAGAA
>JAHJSO010000029.1 GCA_018830385.1 Elusimicrobiota bacterium
AAACTGGACGAATCCCTCGTCCGGGTCCAGGTACTGATGACGATGGCCGCATCCGCTTTTTATTATATAACTACGGACATTGCCGCGCAGATGTTATTAACAGGAAAGGTAATATTTCACCCCGGGTTATTTGCCGGTTATATATTGTATAACACGCTGATATCTCCTTTTGTGTTCCTGCTGTATAATGCGTGGGTGAACGGGTTTATAAAATGGTCTGGGAAGGGGAAACAGATTTAGTCCGGCAGAGGTTCACTGTCCGAGCAAAAAACATACTACACTTTGTATTTTTTTGCTTTTTTGTTATTATTTTAAGGACAATTTACCTGCAGGGGATAAGGGGTGAATATTACTACAGGGTATCGGAACAGAACCGCACGCACATCTTCGTGGAGAGGGCGCCGCGGGGTAATATTTTTGACCGTTACGGGAATGTGTTGTGCGGGAGCATGCCCATAGTTAAGGTACTGTTTTATCCGTTCGCCCTGCCGGCATCAAAGTCACCGGATGAAATCGGAGAAAGGGTTGAAAGGATAATCCCGGGCAGCCGGCAGAAAATTTACTCGTCATGGAAAACCCAGACGGTCGTATGTTTAAGCGAGGATACCCCAAGGGAGCAGATTTTCAAACTTATTGAGCAGAAGGTGAACCTGTCAGGGATATCCGTGGTCACCGAGATGAGGCGTCATTATCCGTACAGGGGGCTGTTCAGTCATATAGTCGGGTATATATCGGAAATAGGACCGGAGGAACTTGCCGACCCCGGTTACTTTACGTATAAAAGGGGAGACATCATCGGCAAGTCAGGGGTTGAAGCCAGGTATGATTCATTTTTAAGGGGCATTGACGGTGGCTGGTTGATACAGGCGGACGCTTCAGGCAGACAGACGGACGTAGTCCAGCAGATAAATACACAGCAGGGCAATGAATTATTTCTAACCGTTGATACGGAGTTGCAGAAAATAGCCAGGGACGCCCTTGTAGAAACAGGGCATGCGGGTGCGGTCGTCGGGATTGATCCGTCTGACGGGGGCATCAGGATACTGGTTTCTTATCCGGATTTTGACCCCAACCTTTTTTCAGAAGGTAACCCGCTGAGGCTTTCATATTTCGGGGATAATGCGCTGCCGCTCTACAACAGGGCGGTACAGGCGCAGTACCCTCCCGGTTCGGTTTTTAAGATTATAACTTCACTGGCTGCGCTGACCAACGGAAAGATAGGGCGGGAGGAAGAGTTTTTCTGTCCCGGGTATTTACGCGTGGGGAACAAGGTCTTTAAGTGCTGGGAAGAAAAAGGGCACAAGAAGATTGATTGGACGGCGGGGGTAGTGAATTCATGTAATGTGTATTTCTACAACGTCGGGCTGAAGACAGGTATTGAACTGATAGAGGAAGAGTCGGAAAAATTCCTGCTCGGCAGGACGTTAGGCATTGACATACCCTCGGAAAAACCGGGTTTTATTCCCACGGAGAAATGGCGGAAGAAAACATTAAGGTACGGGTGGCTCTCGGGCGACACTGCAAACATCGCCATCGGGCAGGGGTATCTTACGGCTACGCCACTGCAACTCGCCTCCATTATATCGTGCGTCGCCAGCAGGGGGGCAATCTGGAAACCGTATCTCGTAGCTGAGGCGAGGGATTCGTCGGGGAAAACGGTGTACAGGCATAAGCCGAAGAAAATCGCTGAGATTGACATAAAAGAGGATATATGGTCCGCCGTTCAGGACGCGCTTGTGAAGGTTGTGGAATCCGGTACGGGACGCGCGGCGAAGGTTCAGGGCATAACGTTTGGCGGGAAAACCGGCACGTCCCAGAACCCGCACGGCAAAGACCACTCGCTTTTTATCGCATGGGGGCCCGTTGAGAACCCTCAACTGGCTCTAGCCGTGGTTGTTGAGCACGGGGGCAAGGGCGGTTCTGTGGCAGCGCCCGTTGCGCGCAAAATATTCAGTCGGCTGAAAGAGGCCATGTTGGAAAAATCAAAAAAATGAAAAAGGAAAATATAGTACTGGCGAATTTCAGGCACATTGACTGGGTACTCATATCCGCCGTTTTCATACTGCTTTGCGCGGGACTGATGGTAGTGCATTCAGCCACAATGCGTTTTGACAACCCGTGGATGTATGTCATAAAGCAGGCGTTCGCCGTATTGATAGGAGCGCTGATTTTTTTAATAGTGCTGAGCATTGACTACCGCTTTTACGGCCATTATTACCGGCAACTTTATTATGTGTCTTTGTTCCTCCTGGTAATGGTCCTTGTATTTGGGAAAACGCTAAAGGGTTCGCGGGCATGGTTTGATTTCGGTTATTTCAGTTTCCAGCCGTCCGAGATTACCAAGGTACTGTTCATACTTGCGCTGGGCGGTTACCTGGATAAAAACGCAAGGGATATCCACAGGTTGAAGAAACTGCTCGTGCCTCTGCTGATGCTGTTCGGCAATACGGCTCTTATCCTTCTTCAGCCCGATTTTTCTTCAACAATAGTGTATTTTCCGGTGTTTATAGTCCTGCTCTACTGCGCTGGGGCAAGGGCACTGCACATAGCGGGCATATTATTGTTTTCCGGCGTAATGTTCTGCTTCCCTTTGTTAAAAACCGTCCTGTTTAACCTGGATAAAACGTCGGTCATTATGAAAGTGCTGGACTACCACTGGCAGACGGCC
>JAHJSO010000195.1 GCA_018830385.1 Elusimicrobiota bacterium
CGCAATGACAAATCTCGCGGATGCGCAATGACAAATCCCGCGGATACTTAATGCGTTTGTATTAAGTGAAAATTTTGGGCAAAATAGTAACCGGCTGGAGTGTTTTATTGATTGTTTTCAGTAACTTAATAATAAGGTCGGGAAGGCACTAACTGGTTAACGCATGCTTTTGGGGGGAATTATGGCTGTGCAATTATTGAAAAATCTTAAACCGCAACTAACCCGGAATGCAATTAAGGTCCTTGAGAAGAGATATTTAAAAAAGGACGCCGATGGGAAGCCGGTGGAAACGCCCGAGGAACTTTTTTATAGAGTGGCGGAGAACATAGCCCGGGCGGATAAACTTTACGAACCGGACAAAGACATCGCCCCCGTTGTAGATGAGTTCTATACCGCGATGGCGAAACTTGAGTTTATGCCGAATTCCCCGACGCTGATGAACGCAGGCAGGGAACTCCAGCAACTTTCCGCGTGTTTTGTCCTGCCGGTTGACGATTCAATGGAATCAATATTTGAAACACTCAAGTCAACCGCGCTTATACACAAATCAGGCGGCGGCACGGGTTTTTCATTTTCAAGATTAAGACCCAGGAACGACATTGTGCGTTCAACCAACGGCGTATCTTCCGGGCCCGTGTCCTTTATGGAGGTCTATAACATCGCGACCGAGGCGATAAAACAGGGAGGCGCCCGCCGGGGGGCGAATATGGGTATGCTAAGGGTTGACCACCCCGACATTCTTGAGTTTATAGCATGCAAGAACTCAAACGAGGCGCTTTCAAACTTTAACATTTCCGTCGCTCTTACGGAGGAATTCATGGAAGCGGTTGAGGAAGACGGGGAATATAACCTGAAGAATCCCAGGACGGGAGAACCCTGCGGAACACTCAGGGCAAAGAACGTATTTGACAGGATAATTGAACAGGCATGGAAGAACGGCGAGCCGGGAATCGTATTCCTTGACAGGATAAACGAGACGAACCCCACCCCCGCCCTCGGAGAGATTGAATCAACAAACCCGTGCGGTGAACAGCCGCTCCTGCCTTATGAGAGTTGTAACCTCGGTTCAATCAACCTCGCCAGGATGGTTACCGGCGGGAAAGAGGTTAACTACCCCCTGCTCGGCAGGACGGTGAAGACGGCGGTCCATTTTCTGGACAACGTCATTGATATGAACCTTTTTCCGATTCCGCAGATTGAAGAAATGACGAGGGGGAACAGGAAGATAGGGCTGGGTGTGATGGGCTGGGCGGACATGCTGATACAACTTGAAACATCCTATTGTTCGGCGGAGGCCATCCGGCTTGCAGAGAAGGTTATGGGTTTTATTCACAAAACGGCGAGGGAGGCGTCAATGGAACTCGCGCGCTCCCGCGGCCCGTTCCCGAATTTTTCAAAGAGCATCTATGCCCGGGGAGAACCGGTCAGGAATGCAACGGTAACGACGATAGCCCCGACGGGTTCAATCGGACTTATTGCCGGGTGCAGCGGCGGTATTGAGCCGCTGTTCGCGCTCGTTTATACCAGGGCAAACGTCCTTGACGGAGAAAAACTTAACGAGGTTAACCCTTATTTTGAGGAAACAGCACGGAGAGAAAACTTTTATTCTGAAGAACTGATAAAGAAGGTGGCTGAAAAAGGGACAATCAGGGAGATAAAGGAAATCCCCGGCAATGTCCGGAGGATGTTCGTTACGGCGATTGACATACCGCCGGACGTTCACGTAAGAATGCAGGCGACGTTCCAGAAATATGTGGACAACGCCGTTTCCAAGACGGTAAATTTTCCGGCTACCGCAACAAGACAGGACGTCGCAGGGGTCTATCTGCTTGCCTACCAGCTCGGGTGCAAGGGTGTTACCGTGTACAGGGACAAAAGCAGGGAAAAACAGGTTTTGAATATAGGGGAGAATGAAAAGAAGTGTAACGAGAAAAAGCCGCGCCAGCGCCCGCAGGTAACCCGTGGTTCCACGCTCAGGATGAAGACGGGATGCGGCAAAATGTACGTTACGATAAACGAAGACGAGTCGGGCATCTGCGAGGTTTTTTCTCAACTTGGTAAGACGGGGGGCTGTACTGCAAGCCAGGTTGAAGCGATAAGCCGGCTCATTTCGCTGGCGCTCAGGTGCGGGGTTGAGCACCAGAAAATTGTTTCACAACTTAAAGGGATAAGGTGTCCGACCCCGATGATTGTAGAAGGCACGGCGGTTCTTTCCTGCGCCGATGCAATCGCCAAAGGGCTGGAACATTATCTCCAGGAAAAAGACATCCCCGGGCTTTTTAGCCCCGGCGCGCCGCACGAGCAGGGGCAGGAAGGGAATTATAACAGGACAAACAACCTGAAGTTTATCGGGGCCTGCCCGCAGTGTCCCGAATGCGGGGAGATGCTTATAATAAACGAGGGGTGCGTCCTGTGTAATAGTTGCGGGTATTCAAGGTGCTGGTAAAGAAAGGCGACCCCCTGGCGACTCCTGTCGGACACTGGCGCAACGGAGCGTGAATGATGATATTAAAACCCGTTTACATTGATGCTTTTGACGTTGACGATGCATGGTTTCAACTACTCTGTTCAATCCTGGAAAACGGTGCCGTATATAAGATTGACCGGGGCAGTTATGAGGGACAGCGCCGCCTTGAGTTTGATTTTGTGACCGTGCGGATAAGGAACCCGAAACACCAGCCGATACCGCTCATACCCGAGGGAAGTTCAATCCCCGCTCCGACGAGCATGGAGTACGTCAACAGTTATCTCCCGTATCTTTTAAGCGGCGAAAAAACGGAGACCGAGGACTATACTTACGGCGAGCGGCTCGTTGACCCGAAGGTAAGGACGGGGCAGTTTAAGGAATTACCCCTGCAGGTTAACCAGATAGAAGAGGTAATAAAAATATACAAAACCCAGGGCTTCGGGACGAACCAGGCGGTTATGGAAATAGGAATGCCGTCGGATATAAAACTTGCTGACCCGCCGTGCCTGCGCCTGATAGATACGAGGATAAGGCACGACAAACTTCACTTTATCCTTTATTTCCGTTCGTGGGACCTGTGGGGAGGGTTTCCGTCAAACGTCGGGGGCTTGCAGAAGGTTAAGGAGTTTATGGCTGATGAAATCGGCGTCGGGGACGGCGAAATTATCGCTTGCAGTAAAGGGCTGCATCTTTACGAATATTGCTGGGAATGGGCAAAACTCAGGACACAAAGTTGGAGAATCTTGAAATCAGGTAGTTTAAAACCTGGATCCCCTGTCTATTTTTGCACAAACATTTTTAATTCTGTATAATTTTACAACTTAAAGACAATATGTAACCGGAGGTGGGGACGGACTAAACCGAATGAAATACATCATAATTTTGATTGCAATTTCCTTTGTCGTTTATTCAGGCATATTTCAGAATGAGTTTGTATGGGATGATATAGACCAGATTGTCCGTAATGATGCGATAAAGGACTGGGGCTACGCCCCGAAATACTTCACAACTGATTTGTGGAAGTTGACCGCCCGTAAAGGATCAAGCGGGTATTACCGTCCGTTTTTTCTTCTTACCCTCCTGGCAGAATACAAAATATTCGGTTTGCAGACATGGGGGTATCATCTGGTGAGCGTCCTGCTCCATGCTGCTTCGGCTGTCCTTTTGTATCTTTTGCTTTTAACCTGTTTTAAGGAAAGGTGGATTGCATTTTGCTCGTCTGTTTTTTTTATTGTATGCTCCGTGTCGTCGGAGGCAGTTGTTTTTATATCGGCGCAGTGTCATCCGTTAGGTCTTATGTTTTTTTTATTGACGATTATACTTTTTGCAAAATATAACAGAATGCATGAATTAGATGACTCACAAAATTCACAACCCTGTGTTGCTCGTCGGGCTAGATGTGACAGGGTGCATCTCTACTATCTTGCCAGTGTCCTATCTTGTTTATTTGCCCTGTTTTCAAAGGAAATGACAATAACCCTGCCGGCTATTCTGTTGCTCTATGATTATTTTTTTATTCCATCACGGGCTGGCGCGGGTGCAGAACCCAAAGAGAATATACTCCGCTGGGCCGGCCGCCGGCTGAAATATCACCTGCCGTATATCGCCGTGACAATTGTTTATCTTGTCCTCAGGTTTTCAGCGATGGGAGGTGTTCGGATAACCGGGGCAGGTGCCTCAGTCGCAAGATTTATTTCCGAACTGTATCCGCGTGTACTCACTGCCGTCACGGTTTACACCCACTATATTACAAAACTTATTTTCCCCACGGGGCTTTCCACCGTCTATAACTTTGAGGCGCCGAAAGGCCTCGCCGACTTGAAAGTCATTGCTTCAATGGTTATATTGCTTGTTATTATATTCCTGCTCGTTCGGGGCAGAAAAGAAAAGGCGCTTCTGTTCGGAGCCCTGTGGTTTTTCATAGCGCTCTTGCCCGCAAGCAATATTATCCCAATACCCGTAATGGTGGCGGACAGATACGCCTATATACCCTCAGCCGGTTTTTGCATAGTTGCCGGTTTTTTAATCAGCAGATTTTATAAGTGGGGGGCTGTCCGCCCATCCCGTGTTTTAAAGACCAGCGTCCTGTTTATTTATATCGCCCTGATTTTGTTTCAGGGGGTGGGCACTTTCAGGAAAAATTCAACCTGGAAAACTGCAGAGTCCCTCTGGATCCGCACCCTGAGTATATTCCCGTCATCCGCCGTCGCATGGAATAACCTCGGGTCTGCCTATTCTGATAAAGGCATGCTGGACGAGGCAACAGACGCCTATAAAAAGGCAATTCACTACAACCCGAATTTTATTGAGCCATACACAAACCTTGCCAACGCATACAGTCAGAAAGGCATAGTGGATGAGGCATTTGAATATTATGCGGCTGCATTGAAACTCAAGCCCGATTCCGCCAATATACACAACAACCTCGGATTGATATATGAGCAAAAGGGCGACCCTGCCCGTGCAATTGAAGAATACAAACAGGCGATAGACGCTGAACCATCCTACTGGCAGGCATACAACAATCTCGGCAAGGTATATGCTTTGATGAAAAAATACAACGAAGCAGCCGACTGGTTTAAAAAAGCAATTGGTATTGCCACAGGCGGACCTCACGGCAATATTTCCGAGCCATATATAAATCTGGGGGGTGTCTATATTGAGACCAAACAATATGATAAAGCAATCATTGAATTACAAAAAGCAATAGAAATTGACCCGAACAGCAGGGAGGGGCTCACCAATATCGGTATTGCATATTTACGCAAAGGAGACAAAAGTAAAGCAACGGAGATATTCAATAGATTACAGAATCCGCAGTGAACCTGGAAACATTGAACCCCGCAAGGATGTGTTAAAATTTGAGTGGTGTATTTAGGTGTGTATGTTTTTAAAAATTATTTTGTTGGGGGGATTGACAAAATCCTTAATTTTTTAGATAATATGTATAGAAGTTATAAAAACTTCATTTCTGATAGATAAACTATAATGGGCAAAGTGGAGGTGATGGAGGTTTTTAGCCGAATAAAATTTTCTGATATTATATCAGGAAAAAAGGTCGACAAAAATAAAAAGGGGGCAACTGTTTATGAAACAGATATTTCAAAAGTTGTTTGTTATCTCACTAGTTGTAATTCAAGGAATAGGAATTTGTAGTGTTTCGCTGGGCTACGATGGTCATATAAATCCTCCTGAATACTGGACTGGCTATGCCCATTTGTATGTAACATCTGACCCTGTTGGGTTACTTACTTATTGGGGGCCAGGTGCGCCAGAACCAACCCAACATGATGTAACACCGACGCGCGGGGTTACTACTGCTTCTCCTGAGCGTCAGAGAGAATGGGGCTGGGCAGTGCATGTTTATTATCCTGAAGATGGTTGGTGGTACAGGAAAGAAGTTATAGCTGATATTGGCAAAACAACTCCTGTACATTTTGATTTTAAAGGTCGCTCTGGGCATGGGGAAAGGTCTAAACAAGGACTAAAGTAGTTTTATTTTGTTATATTGGGCCTATTTAAACATAAACAATCTGTTGGTTAGAGACATATAAAATATTAATTACAGTCAAAAGGATAATTTTTGAAACAATTTTCTCTAACTTTAACAATGTTATTAAATAGGCTCAATTTATTTTTGAAAACTAATTTCCCTGTAACTTTTGCTATATGAAATATAGAAATTATATTGTCCTTTCATTGTTATTGTTTATGTGGGTTCGTATAATTCTTACAATCAGCGCTATTTCAGAAACATATGACGAACCCAGATACTTGAAAACAGCACAGAGATTGAGTGAAAAGGGACAATGGGAGACGGAAACAGATGTTCTCCACCCACCATTGTCACATTATCTCTATGGGTTTCCTCTGAAAATATTAGCCCCCAAAAATTTTGAGAATCAACTTTTTATCGCACGGCTCATTATGAGTGTGTTCTCTTTGATTTTGGGTTTTTTTATCTTCCGGGTAGCAGAAAACATAGGCGGACTAAAGACCGCTGTGCCTTCTCTTTTATTATATACTTTCTCACCTGCAATAATTGCGAATTCCTGCTTTATTGCAACCGACATATTGCTCACCTGTTTTTTATTTCTGTCTGTCCATTATTTTGGAGACATGTTAGATACCCATCTCCCAAAAGACCCTGTCCAATCACACGGGGGGGGGCGTTCTGGTCGGTATATAACATCCCTCGGACTATCAGGTATTCTAACAGGAATGGTTCTGCTTTCAAAATATAATGGTGTTTTTGTATTTCCAATTTATTTTTTGTTGGGTGTTATCAAAGTAATATTCCCGAGCAAGGGAATATTACCGGACGGAGGCAATTGCGGCAAAAAAGGCGTGGTTATTAGATTTTGGGGGTTCATGAAAATATTTTTAATTGTTTCAATAATAGGGATTTTTATTTTGAATCTGGGATATAAATTTACAGGAACGGGGTCAGCCCTGGCAAATTATCCCTTCCGAAGTAAAATTCTTGCGGCCATGTCACAGGTGCCGGTCTTATCCCGACTGCCCATGCCAGTTCCTTCCCCATATCTTTATGGTTTTGACATTCAAAAATATCCTACAGAGGTCGGGCATCCGTCATACCTGATGGGACAAAGAAGCACAAAGGGCTGGTGGTATTATCCTATAGTTGCTTTTTTAATTAAGACACCGATATCTTTTTTGTGTCTGTTGTTCCTCTCTCTTGTTCTATTTGTCTTTGAAATTAAAAAGATGTGTTCGCGCTCTGCGGTGTTTTTGCTCGGATTTTTGCTCATAATAGTTGCGTTGTGCATACCATTTGTTTTCTCTAAAAGCAGTCAGGTCGGACGCTTCCTTTTACCTGTATATCCATTTCTTTTTGTTTTCGTCGGCACTCTGTTTAGTACAAACAAAAGAGTCCTTCGCGGCATCAGTTATTCATTCCTGTTTTTGTTTTTACTTGAGAGTGTCTCAATCCATCCCAATTATCTTGCATATTTCAATCAGTTAATCGGAGGACCACGCAATGGTTATAAATATTTAGCCGATGCCAATCTTGACTGGGGACAAAATCAAAAAATATTTTTAAAATTCAGGAAAAAATGCATCAGAGAGAAAATCGAGGTGAAAGTAAATCCTGAATGGCCAACAGAAGGAAAAGTCCTTGTAAATGCCAACAACCTCGTGGATTGTTTCAGGGTAAGAGAAAGATATGAATGGCTCAGGAAATTTAACCCCGTGGACAATATGGGCTTTACCTGGTTATTATATGATATAAAACTCGCTGAACTTGAAGATAAAATTAACGAACATACTGATGACCCAAACATCTATTATGTGGCAAGTTTTATATATAGAGAAAAAAAGGACTACATCAAAACAGAAAACACCCTAAAAAAAGCAATCTCTATTGAATTGAAGTCAAGCGATAGAGATAACTTATTTCTTGCTAAGTGTTATTATTTAATGGGCTTTATGTATTTAGACACCAGAGATTTTCTACAGGCAAAAAAGTCATTTGAAAAGGTCATTGAGGCATATCCGTTTTTTTATGAGGCGTTCGCAAAGTTATCACAAATTTATGACCTATCTGGGAATAAAAAGATTGCAAAAGAATATTCAAAAAAAGAAAAGGTCTATAAAATTTTAGACGCGTATGCTATTAAACCACCAACGGATAAAAAATTCTACATGAATAAGTTGAAGGTTAACCCCCGTGACCCAAAATTGTATAACAACCTCGGATTTGTCCACTGGATGAATAATAACATTGACGCTGCAATTGAAAATTTCAACAAAGCCCTGAAACTTGACCCGAAATTGAATTATGTGTATGGAAATCTGGCGGTGGCTCACTATGAAAAAAACGATTTTGATGAGATGTCAGGGTATCTTAAAATCTATTATGACAGGAGAGAAAAACTTGGATACAGGAACACTTATGCGATATGGTATAACGGGGACTTAATCATAATGGAAGACAACATATTAGCAGTCCTACCGGAGGAGTATTTCAATAGAAAAGAATAAAATTATGGCGTTTTTTATTTTTGTATTACTTTTTGGAATTTATCTCCGAACAGCGCCGCCGACAATAGTCGCCTATCGGGATTCATCCGAACTGATTGCTTCCGCGGCCACTCTGGGTATAGCACACCCGTCGGGCTATCCGCTCTATGTTATTTTAGGTAAAATTTTTACCAATATAATTCCCTTTGGCAATATAGCGTATAGAATAAACATTATGTCCGTAGTGTTTTCAGGGTTGACTATTGTTCTGCTATATTATGCTATACTTTTGGTGCTTGCACAACAGGCGGCATATTGGACAAAAGCAATATCCCCAGGAGCACACTCAAACGCCCCCCAAAACGCTCCCTCAATCACACCACCAAACGCACCACATAGTGTGTCTGAAGACCTGCTATTTGAGCACCGACTAGCCGCTATTTTTTCCGTTTTATTTCTTTCATTCAATCCGGTTTTCTGGAATCTTTCTCTGGTAGCGGAAATGTACACACTCAACTCATTTTTGACAATTTTGCTAATACTGGTGGTGTTATCGTGGCATTTAAGGACATCGGCAGGGACGCCAACATCTTCTGTCCATCTCTATTTATTCTGTTTTATATTCGGAGTTGGTCTCGGCAATCACCTTACTCTGTTGTTTTTATTACCCGGTGTCGTTTATTTAATATTAAAAACACTCCGCGGGGTGTCCACATTTTTTTCGCGACCCAACGGACAACAAATAGCAGTCGCCTCATTATTTTTTCTACTGGGATTGTCAATATATCTATACCTGCCAATAAGGTCATATCAGCAGCCGGTAATTAACTGGGGAAGCCCCCATAATTTTACAAATTTTATAGAGGTAATAACACGAAAAAACATAGGTGCCTTTCAATTGACTATTGAGGCGGCACCATTTCAATTTTCACTGGAGCAACTTATTAGACAATCCCTTGTTTTTTTCAACTCTACGGTGCAACACTTTACAATTATTGGCTTTCTCCTCGGATTGTTCGGTCTTATGTTTTTTATATTCAAAAGGCAAGGGCATATTACCTTGTTTTTTCTCCTGATATTTTTATTTTCTGGAATTGGTTTTTTAGTCCTGGCAGGGCAACCGACCGACGACCAACATGCCCAGGCGATATTAGAACCATATTATCTCCTGCCCGGTATTATATTTTCAATATGGCTTGGTATTGGAATAGTTGGTATAAAAAGATTGTTTGCCACGCCTTCAAAAATCTTTTCTTATTTTGTGATTTTGATTTTATTGTTCGCACTACTTTTTCAGTTTAAATCGGTCTTTTACAAAGTCAACAAACGCAACCATTTTTTCGCTTATGATTATGGTTTAAACTTTTTCAGAACGATTGACAAAAATGCTATTGTCATAACCCATGGCGACACACCACTTTTTACAAGTTGGTATTTTCAGAGGGTGCTGAAAAAACGGCAGGATATCAATATCTTCTCTGAGGGACTTCGTTTTGCTAAATGGTATATTCAGCAAAAAAGCAAAGATATGCCGGCAGATGTAAAAAGTTTTATTGCCCTGCCCCGAGTTGACCCGGCGAGGGAACTGATAGTGGGCTATCTCAACGGCTATTTTAAATCATCCGGTTTTTCACTGTATGCCAACTCTCTGCTTACATTCCCCGGTTATATCATTGACCGTTCCCATCCATTCAGGGGGATTGTTTTTGGTTTTTCTCCGGAGCCCGAAAGTGTATCAGCCCATACAATTCAAGAGAACTTAAAATTTTGGGATATCTACATAATGCGCGGCATATATGAACAAAGACCCGAGAAAAGATTCGCACCGGGACCCAATGGGAAAAGCCCCGCTGAAAAACACCCCCCACGGCACCCGAGGGATTTTTTTATATCAGAAATAACAAATGCGTATTCTTCCGCACACGGTGCCCATGGATTTCTTTTATACAACAGAAAACTTTACAATGAGGCAATAGAGCAGTTTTGGGAATCAATAATAATAGAGCCACAGAATATAAAGGGATGGACCGACCTTGGCAGTGTGTATTACACGATTGGGGACTACCCCCGTGCAATACAGTTATATAAATATGCTCTGAGTATGTATCCTGATAATGATGAGGTTTATTACAATCTTGGCAGGGTATATGAGAAAATTGGCTCAAAGGCGATTGCAATTGAAAATTATACCCGGGCGATTAACATCAACCCCAGGTGTGTAAAATCATACAACAATTTAGGTGTGATTTATTACAATAAAGGAATGTATGAAAAAGCACTATCATACTGGAAGTCAGCGATTGATATTGCCCCTGATTTTGCAGATGCGAGGCGAAATTATGAAATCTGCCTGAAAAAAATGGATGCTATCCGATGAGCCCTGCCACTACCCGCTAAATTCTGCCACACTACCCGCTAAATTCTGCCAGAAAAGGTTACTTACTATTCATTGAGACCTGATTTGAGACCCGGCTTGTGTTCCAATTTTTTTATAGACAGCAGAAAATATTTCCTTGCCACTTTATTTTCAGGGTTAATATCAAGTGCTTTTTTGTACATTTCAACCGCCTGAATATAATCTCCTTCTAAATAATGGACATATCCCAGGTTTGTGAATAGTTCACTGTTTTGTGGGTCAAACCGCAAGGCACTTTCATACACTTCCAGAGCGGTCTTATATTGATTTTTTTTCACATATGCAACACCCATGTTTATGTAGGAATGCACAAAACCCTCGTTTAAAAGAATCGCTTTTTTGTATGATTCTATTGCTTTGTCGTATTCGGCGGTGTGTAGATAGGTATTACCTATATTGTAATAGATTTCCCATCCCTCAGGATTATTCTTTAATCCCTTTTTATATATTTCCAGTGCTTCTTTGAATTTACCTGTGTCTTTGTATATGGTGCCGATTCCGAGATAACTGTCTATCTGAAATGGGTTTATATCTAATGCGCGGTTATACGCCGATAGCGATTCTTCGTACCTTCCGAGAAGCGAGTGGACATCTCCGAGAGAGGTGTAAGCACTTACGAAATTCGGGTCGGTCAGCAGTGCATTTTTGTAAAATTCAATTGACTTATTGTAGTTTCCTTCTTTGAGATACAAATACCCCGAGTTTAAATATGCCACAGCAAAATTGCCTTTTAGCAGAGGGAGATTAACAAAGAGCCCCGCCAGAATTAACCCCGTTAGGTACACAGGAATCTTCCAGGAATTTTTATTTGCACTTACGGCGGGGAGTATGTTATTCCTTAGGTATTCTATAAACGAAACAATTGTATAAGCACAAAAGATAATTATCACAGGGACCACTGGCAGACGGTATTCAGAGGCAGCAAAGAATAAAAGCGCCGTCAGGATATTTGCTATAATAAAACTATAGATGAGACCTCTCCTGCCCGATTTA
>JAHJSO010000030.1 GCA_018830385.1 Elusimicrobiota bacterium
GAATTTGAAAATATATCCGCAAAGAATATAGAACTTCTGGCAGACAGCCTTATGACAAAGGAACAGAAAGAAAATTTTCTGGCTGAGAATGAACTTGACCTTTCATATTCCGTTGAGAACCTGGCAAGGTTCAGGGTGAATGTTTACCGCCAGAGGGGGACGCTTGCTCTGACGCTAAGGGTGGTGCCTTCAAGGATAAAAACATTTGAGGATTTAAACCTCCCCATTGAGACATTGAAAAAACTTTCAAATGAGCCGAGAGGGCTTATACTTGTTGCTGGTGTAACGGGCGCCGGGAAAACAACGACTTTGAATTCAATGCTGGACTATGTCAATACGAATTTTAGTTATAATATAATCACGGTAGAAGACCCGATAGAATATTTTCATAAAGACAAGAAGTCCTCCATATCACAGAGGGAGGTCGGCTCGGATACGAAATCGTTCAAGAATGCGTTAAGGCATGTGCTCAGGCAGGACCCCGACGTGGTCGTGCTGGGTGAGATGAGGGAGTTTGAGGCGATTTCAGCCGGGATTACCGCCGCAGAGACGGGGCACCTTGTGATTTCCACGATCCATACGATTGATTCTGTCCAGACAATAGACCGCATAATTGATATGTATCCGGCTCACCAGCAGAACCAGGCGCGCACGCAACTTTCAAACGTTATAAAAGGCATAATTGCCCAGCGGTTGTGCAGTCGTTGCGATGCGGAAGGCCGCTCCCCCGTGACGGAAATTATGGTAGGCACTTCGCTTATCAGGAAACTCATACTGGAAAATAAAACACAGGAAATTTATAAAGCGATAGAGAAGGGCGAGTATTACGGCATGCATACTTTTGACCAGGACCTTTGCCGGTTATACAAGGAACAGAAGATCGCCGTTGACGAGGCGCTGGACAAGGCGACGAATCCGGAAGACCTGCAGTTGAAAATCAAAGGACTGTCACAGGGGTCGGCATGCGAGGTATAACGAGCATAGGGGATAAACAGGTTGACGGACAAAAAAGATAATATACAATCCATTCTCTCGGAATTAAGAAAAGTACTTTCCGGTTTAACAAAGGGACAGGAAAAAGAAGAGACGCCCGGGCAGTCAAAACCAGAAGAATCTGAACAGGTAGCCCAGCCGGTCGAGGAGACGCAACCCGTTGCACAGACGGCTGATGCCACGGCCGGCCGGCAGCAGGAACAAAAAGTTACTACATGGACGCCGCCGGTATCTGTCCCCGGGCCAACGCCCGCCCCTCCGGTTAGCCCTGTACCCGTTACCGCACCGGCGACTGTCGCCGGTGTCCAACCGTCAGAAGAAACACAGGAACCGGCGCCGGAAACCCCTGTTGAAGGCCAGGTTAGATTCACCTGTTTTTACCCGGTCGGTAAAGAAAACGTTAAAGACGAATTTATTAAAACGCTTATAGACGTTATAAAGAAAACAAGCAAGAGGCCGCTGGAACTAAAAGATATTTTTGATACCGGTGTTGACCCGTTTACCGTGAACTGGGAAGAACTGGCGCGTAAGTGCAGGAGCAAAAAGATTGAAGCTGTTTTTTTAATACACTCAGAGGGTTATGATCCGATAGATTTAAAAAATAAATTTGTGGCCCTGGGGCTGTTTTTCCATGCAATCTCTCTCGGCCAGGTAGCTCGCAAAATAACTTACATAGACCTGGCCGTTGAACTGATGCTGCGACACAAGTGAAATATTTAATATAAGGTTGCGCGAACGGACAAACAAAGTTTCACGCAAGAAAATAAAAATGCTTGAAAAATGGGACTTAACGAGTTCAGCGTCCGAAAAGGACAGGAACAGGTGGCGGCTGAGGATAAAAATCCCGGAAGACGAGGTGAATAATTTCCTGAACGAACTTTCGGTTGACACGGGCAGGCCGTTTTCAACTTCAACGGAAGACTATAATTGGGGCGTCTATATTTATAATCTTATTGAAAAAGAAAAAGAGGCGTTAATAAACTCGCTGAAAGAAAAGTGTCCCGAAGGGCACGTCGTCGTTAACGGTAAGGAAACCGGCGCCGGTACCCCGGCACATGAAAAAACCGTAAAGCCCAAACCGGATGAAACACCCGTCTCTGCATCCCAATCGCCCGGCCCGTTTGATTTTCCGGCAATCAAAAAGGAACCCGAAGAACCAAAGGATGATTTCTGGAAAATACGGCTTGTCACTGATTATACCTTTGAGGAATTTGTAATAGGCCCAAATAACAGGTTCACCGCCGCTGCCTCAATGGCTGTGGCGGAAAACCCTGGCAAGGTGTATAACCCTCTTTTTATATACGGGGGGGTCGGGCTTGGCAAGACGCATCTTATGCAGGCGATAGGCCATTATGCAATGAGAAAAAATCCGAGAGCAAAAATATTTTACGTTACTTCGGAAAAATTCATAAGCGAAGTAATTGATTCAATCGGCCAGGGCCGGCTCCAGCAATTCAGGGACAGATACCGCCAGCTTGATATATTGCTGGTTGACGACGTCCAGTTCCTGACCGAATCAGAGTCAACGCAGGAAGAATTTTTCCACACTTTCAACATACTGCATCAGAGCGGCAAACAGATTGTCCTGACGAGCGACCGTCCGCCCAAACAACTTACCACTCTGGAGGACCGCCTCAGGTCAAGGTTTGAATGGGGACTGATAGCAGACATCAAGTCCCCCTCGCTTGAGACGAGGGTAGCCATATTAAAAAGGAAAGGCGAGCATGAAAACGTTCTGCTTGACGACAACATGCTCCTTTATATAGCATCAAAACTTAAGTCCAACATACGGGAACTGGAAGGTTTCTTAATGAGAATAAACGCCTATGCGACCATCACCGGCCAGGTAGTTGATATGAAACTTGTAAAGGAACTTATGGATGAACTCCTGCCGGGTGAAGCGGAGCAAAAAGAGGCAGCGCCGGTACAACCCGCAGGAGGCCAGCAGGGTTCTATCCCGCATGCAGTTCCAGCCCCGGCGCAACAGATACCAGTACCAGCCCCGGCGCAACAGATACCAGTACCAGCCCAGGTGCAACATACTCCAACCCCGGCGTCCCCTGCTCCGGCCGGGCATGCTGTTTCACATCCCCCCCTGAAACCCGTAGTAACTGTTGAAGACGACATGTCGCTTAACCCGATAGAGATCGCATTTTTCTATCCTGAGGGCAAAGAGAACGAACTCCTGAAAGTGAAAGAGCGGTTCAGGGATATAATAAAGAAACACAACCTTAAATTCCGACTGGCGAGCGTGTTTGACAGGAGTTATGAGCCGCACCTGAAATTGAATTATGGGATGTTTACTGAACTCTGCAAAACAAACAATGTCAATATAGCAGTCGTTGTGGGTCCGACCCCGGAGTCCCTGGTTACGAATGATGATTTTATGAATACACTGATAGCCATGATGGATAGCGAAAGGATATCACTGCAGTATATCCCATGGCATGAGTTAAACAAGGATTACAGATACCTGAACCTGGCGCTGGACATTACACTGACGAAACATTCAAGGATGTAAAAAATAAAGGCGACGCGGGGTTCCCCGCAGGTAGCCGGCACAGAGGAGGCAGTGATGCAAACAGCGGAGCGCATGTCACGACTTGGAACCGAAACTGCATTTGAGGTTTTGGCGAAAGCGAAAAAGTTGGAAGCGAAGGGTAAGGAGATAGTTCACCTGGAAATAGGCGAGCCGGATTTTGACACGCCGAAAAACATCAAAGAGGCGGCAAAAAAGGCGATTGACGACGGTTATACACACTACGGCCCGTCACAGGGACTCCCGGAACACAGGCAGGCGATAGCCGAATACATTTCAAAGACAAGAGGGATTCCCGTTGACCCGGATGAAGTTGTCGTGACGCCTGGCGCAAAACCGATAATATTTTTCACCATACTTACATGGTTA
>JAHJSO010000031.1 GCA_018830385.1 Elusimicrobiota bacterium
GTATGCTACTGCATTATCCCAACTAACATTTATCACAGGTCTGTTTCCTCTGCCCCAGCCACTATCCGACGGTTTTGTCCTGCCTGTCGCTTCACAGAACTTATCATACTGCTCAAAGGTCACCTGATGTTTGTCTATGTAATAAGCATCCAGATAGACCTTGTGTGGTGGCTTTTCATCACCGCCACCTTCGTCCGAACCCATTAGAAACTCGCCTGCGGGTATATAAACCATTCCCTTATACTTCTTCTTCTTCTTCTTTGCTTCGGCTAAAAGTGTCTCAACTTCACCTGTTGCCCCCAAGTTTATTGCCTTCTCAAATTCTTCTATTGCTTGAGTATATTTCTCTTGGCTCATTAACTTTTTACCATCTGATATATGTCCAGCAATCTTTCGTTTTTGTTCCTCTTCTCGTCGGCTGGTTTCTTCATCTGCTTTTCTTTTTGCCTCTTCTTCTTTCTTTTTTTGCACAAATTTTATCTCATTCTCGGCTTTACTATCACCCGGCTTGTATCTCAGTGCTGTCTGATATGCAACTATCGCATTGTCCCAGTCGCCTTTGACGGAATGTTCCTGTCCCTGACTGAAATAATTTTCATACTGGTTTCTCATTTCAACTAAAAAAATAAAACTATCTCCTTTTAAGTCCTTATAATCTTTTGCTACCTGCCATATAATATGCTTTTCCCCGGAGCCTTCAACTCCATCTCCGAAATCTCCACTGGCAGTATTTACTTCCTTATCAAATGTTTTGCCGCCATCTTCGGATAATTTTAATGTAACAAAAAATACATCATTATCCGGGTTAATCAGTTCATAATATATATGGACAAGCCCTTTCATATCCTGCTTAAAATGAACATTTTGTATTTTAGGCTGAGCATACGAGACTGTAGCGGTTTGATTTATCAAACATAGAATAAGCCCAATAAATTGAGCAACTATAAGAATTCGCTTCATCTCTTAATATTCCTTTTATATTTCTCCTGTGATTCTTTTAGTTTTTGCTGAACTTTTTTGGTTTTTTTGTAGCGTTCCATTTCATATGGGACATTCACCACGGCAATTTACCACCAGAGCCACCAGGGGATAAAGTAAATGGCCTTTCTGCCTATAACTTCCTCTTTAACATCACCCCGGTATACCAGAATACCGAATGGCGCCTCTTTCCCGCCAGGTGCGGACTCAAAAAAGGCATAATAATTTTTCTTTTTTCCCCTGGGAAAACTTTTACTGAAGCACATCTCTACAGGCACATACATCCTTTTCCTATTTTCAAAAATAAGGTCAATTTCATGACCTTCGTAGTCACGCCAGAAATACATATTTTTCGGAGAAGAACGATTTTCATTTTCTGATTCAAACGATTTTATTAAAATATTTTCAAACAGAAATCCTTCTGTTGTACCTTTGATATGTTCCTTCTCGGTCCGTTTTGATAGAAAATTTGCCACACCAACATCAAAAAAGTACATCTTACTACTTTTAACAAACCGTTTTCTTGCACGGGCAAATAATGGTGAAAGTGGATTTAGAATAAAAGTATCTTTTAATATTGAGATATACTTTTTTACAGTGTTGTAGGCAATGCCAAGGTCTGATGAAAGCGAGTTTAAATTAGATATAGAACCAACCTCAAAAGAAATGGTTTTTAACAAATTGGAATAGTCATCAAAATTTCCCACCTCGCCTAAAGCGCGGATGTCCCGTTCAAGGTATGTGCTTATCATACTGGAAACCCTAAGGTATTTTTCATCAGGTAATTTGGCGGTATAAACCCCTGGTAAACTGCCTTCTATAAGTATTCTTTCAAGAAGTTTATCTAAAAGGTCTCTATGCCTGTAAAGAAGCGATTGCCGGGAAATGAAAAAATCCTTTCTTTTGAGACAATACCCTGTTCGGCTACCGTCTCCTTAAGTTTCATAAGAAGCGTTGTCTTGCCAACCTGTCTCGCTCCCAGTATAGCGGTTATCATGCCCGTCTTCAGTCGGTTTAGGCAGGTTGTTTCAATTTCTCTTGAAATATACTGTTTCATTTCAACCCCTACTTTTCATCAAGGTTATGATAAATATTAGCATAATATTTGTTAAAAGGCAAGAGAATACATGTCTGACCGTGCATCTGATAAACCAAGATGCTGCTCTGGCGACATATAAGCAAGTGTGCCGGAAGTATCTTTGCCACTAAGTCGTGATATTACTTCGTCGCTACACAGGGACAGGTGTAATGATACTAAAAATATTTTCAAACTATTCTGTATCTTATTCCTTTGTAATCAACATTTGAACCATCACATAATATCTGTGAAGTATCGGGTGTCCGAAGCACTATTACACCGTCTTTTACGGATATCTGGCAATCACCCGATTTTTCATAAACAATTCCTATTGATTTGAAGGCGATAGGTATTGCCGGTTCATTGCCGGCAAGCACAATTATATTCCTGTCATCCGCTTCTATGAAAAGGCCGCTGATTTTTTGATGTTCATCAATATCCCTCGGGTCAATTTTCATTTCAGAAGGAATTGTCCCCGGCACCAATGTTGATTGGACAATTTCCCTGCCCCGACATATATGAACAGTCATTCTGTATGAATGCGATATGTCAAGGATATCCCCGTCTTCCATCTGTGAACGGGTTATCTTTTCACCGCGATGGTATGTTCCGCCAGCGGAGTTTAAATCCTCCGCTATTACTTTATTTTCAACAATACATAATTTAAGATGATTGTCGCGGCTAACCTTTAGATTATTTATGTCTATATCAGGTGTTCCTCTGGCTTTTCTTGCAAGTGTTATCGTATCCTTTTTGAAAACAACTATTTCTTTACCAATTTTTTCCGGCTTCAGACACAATTTTTCCGACTTTCTTGATTTTTCAATATTACTTAAAATATTTTCCGCTGATTCCCGAAGGTCCTTATTGGTTTTTACTACTTCTTTTAGCAATTCCTCGGCTTCTGAAATTTCACCTTTTGAAATATGTTCTTCAGCCCTGTTAACATTCTCTTTGCTTGCCTTAAATCTATTTTCAACCTCTTCCCTGATATTATCAAAATTGTCCGGTGAGGGCAATGCCAATCTTTGAGTAGCCATTTCCGGCATTGATACAAGTGATTTATACTCAACCCAGGAATCATCCTTATATAAAGAATCCATCTCTTCCTGTGCTTTTGATAATTCACCATTGTCTATAAACATTCTTATCTGTTCCTGTTTCTGTCTTATCTTTTTGCATATATTATGTCCTTCTATAAACTTCTGATATTTTGCTATCATTTCGGTAATTTCAGGCAATTCAAGATACTGCGGCAGGTTTTTTAAGTCATCATATTCTTCATCTGTTAAACACACATTTTGTCTTAATTTAGTTCCCAAATTTATATACCTTACATACGATTCTTCAGCCCGACGGGGATTGTCTTTCGTTACAACCATTAACCTGTGCTTGAATGCAATAAAGTCAGTATTTGCCGGGAAAAAATCTAATTGTTGAGAGACCAAAGAATTAGCGCCCGTATATGAGCCCTTCTGAATGTATTCCTCAAGTTTTTGCATCGCTTCGGGCACCAATTTTTCCAACTTCCTGCGTTTCAACACCAAAACTGATGAAGTTATAATAAAAAACAAAAATGCGCTTCCGAATATACCGCTACTAATATAAGTTCCATAAAGAATCGCTTGCTGTATATTTCTATATTTTTTGAAATATACCGGGTGCGTAAAGGATACATCGCTTGAAAATTCCGCTTTTCCAGATGAACGGTTAATCACAGTAACGATAATTTGACAGTTTTCTATGCTTCCTGGCAACCACTTCCATTCCGCCATAATATCATAGTCAACCCTTATTCTATCGCCTTGTATCTGGAATCGTATATATGCCTCAGGATCTATAAAACCTGCACTTATTAAACTTTTCTTTCTCGCTATATCTTCGTTTTTCCGTTTTTTTATTTCGTTTAATTGTTCTTCTGGTGCAATAACCATCCAACCATTATATTGTCCTAATGCAAGATTTATATCTTTTTTCAATTTTTCTATTTCTTCGTCTATTGGTCCTACGATATTTTTCAAACTTACAATGTAACCTCTTAACTTTTTTCCCTGCGATTGTTTAACAATATCTTTACCAACCATAGCAATTGCATATTCCGCAGGGGTTATATTATACTTTTCATAGCCGGCGGGAATTATTCGTTCCGGGAACAATTGCCTGTAAAAATAAATCAAAGGAAATATTAAAGAAAGACCCATTAAAACAAATAAAATTTTACGCAATTTTTGCATTCAGTTATCCTCTCATTATTTATTATTTTAACCCTTTTATTTCTTTTTTGATTTTTGAAATCAAACTGGACTTTATTTTCCCAAGCGCATCCCATCCTGCATTAGAGGCGCTCGTTCCAAAACCTTTCGCTGATGGGCCATCGTCAATTGATGCAACAACATCCCCTTCGGGTAAAGAATAAATTTCCGCCTTGCTTGTAATATATGAATAAAACATTTCATAATCGCCGACTTTACCGCCATCTGCTTTAATAATTACAGCAATCAGATAATCGGCGTTCTTTTCACCCATATTCCTGATATCCTCATCTTTCACTTTATCTGTTTTCATATTATAATCTATAACATCATATTCTAAACTTCGCAGGATTGCTTTAAGCGAATTTTCAATCATCTCGGATTTATTTCGTTTTTGTGTATTAAAAAAATTAACCGCACATAAAAAGGTTTTTTTCCTGGAAATAGTAATAACGCAAAAAGGATTTTGTATCTGTTTTTCATCAACTTTTAATGCTTCCGGATCCAACTCAACCTGAACTGATGTTTCCTTATATGAAGAATCTATTCTCTCTATGGGTATCTGCACTTCACCTAACCGATTGGTAAGCAAAGTCCTGTTTGCGATTTCACTGTTTCCTTTGCCTTCAATAAAGGAAGCGTTTACTTTTATATTAGCGATAGGTACTTTCTCATTTTGCTCTTCATATATAACCTTTACTACGGGATATTTCCTCAGTTTGCCATCGGTTCCATATACAACCTTTTCATCAACCGGTTCTAGCTTAATATTGCGGAACATTTTTATGATATTTGTATCAAAAAAAGCATACAAATCATCCGGTTTGCCGTCGTTGTCAATATCTTCTTGAGCAGGAAGTTCATAAAAACATTTTTTAAGATTCTCTTTGCCAGTCAAAAAATTCTCTAATGCTGTAAGATATAATTTTTCCTTTTGTGCTTTTAATCCTTCAATAGCATATTTTGTTATCTGTACTATATTCTTTTTGATTTCCTCCTGCACATCACGTTCATAATCACTTTTTGACACATAACATATCATAGTAACCATATTCTTTTCGGGATAATCCTTATATGGTTTACTTATAACTTTTTTAAGTATTTCCCTCGTATAAGATTTAGTAATTCTTTCAAATTTTTCTTCAGCACCTCTGCTTGATGCATATTTCAATTCATCTTTTACCGTTGTTTGTACCTTTATTCTTATTGAACTTGATAGGTCATCTATCGCTCTATTCTTGGCTTCGGCTTCAGCATTGTCGGAATCCTTTTCACTAACTGCACGACCTTCGCCGACATATAAATCAACATTCTGTCTGTCTTTATATGATTTAATTTCTTTTTCTATCTGCTCTCTTTCCTTTTTTTGTTCTTTCGCTCTTTCTTTTAACGCTTTCTTTCGCTCTTTCTCCTCCTGTTTCTTTTTGTTTTTTTCTATCTGCTCTCTTGCCCTTTTTTCAATCTTTTTCTGGTCATATTTACCACTATAAATCAAAGGAAAGGTATCACCAAAAGGCCATAAATCAATTGCGTCTACACGCGAATACATAGAACAAACAATAATTACAAAAATAGCGATTTTCTTAAACATTTTTTTCTCGCCTCCTTAATAAAAGAATCATAAGCGCTGGCTTCTTTTCTCTCTTTTGTCATAATATCTAATACAGATTGCTTTACTTCAACTTTCATCACTTTTGCCAGTTCATATAACGCATTATCTTTAGCATATTTTTCTGCGTCGTGTTGGTACATCGTCGGAGCAGAATAACCCACCACATAAATATAGTCATCTTTTTGATATGAAAGCGGTCCTTCAACCCATTTCGGGATTGGGGCGCAGGAACAGAAAAAAAAGATGCTTATTAAAAATAAAAATAGAGGCACTGTTTTTGGCATAAAAACACTCTCCTATTCAAAAATTAAGCATAGGGAATCTGTTCTTTTTAGACCCCCTATGCTTTGATAGTGCTACTTTTTTACTTTGAAATTCCTAATAACTCTTTTTCGTTTGCTCTTTGTTTGTCCACTTCCTTATCCAAATCCTGTAACGCATCGTTCATCCTTTCTACTACAACTGCACGATGCTTCTCGCTTATTGCCCTTCTTAATGTCTGTTTGTAATTGCCATAGAAATCATTTCCAAGGTCAACTACATAGAGCATGTAAAGATCGCCTGTTTTGGAATCTTCCCATGAATCCATCTGTTTACTGCCAACCAATGTCTGGTCGGTTACCTGTTTGGTAACAATGGACAAAAACTCATCCGAGCCGGCGGTATCCTGAATATTAAACCAGTCCTTATGCTCTTCAATAAAGTCCTTTGCCAATCTTTTTACATTTGTGGATAATGTAGTGGCAATTTCAGCACGCGCACGCATCCTGGCGCCTTCAATCTGTGCCGCTTTATTCGGTGAAGGACCATAAACACCCATTCCATAGACCTTTGTGGACGGGTCACCCGGGAATGCACCGGAGCCTTTTGTTATCCAATCCGGTTTCTTGGGCACACTTGCGCATCCAATAAGTGTAACTGCAAAAACAAAAACCAACAACCACTTTAAACTTTTCATGCTACTATCCTCCTTACTGCCAGATTTTTACTTCCCTGCACTACTTCTAAAACTCAATCAATAACCACATCCTTATTGCCCTTAAATTACTCCCCTGCTACCAATCATCCCTTATTATATCATCACCTCCCGTAATTTTTTTGCGAAATTGACCTCAAGCGGGTTTGCTAATTATTATTGTAGCAAAACCGAAAGCAGAAGTCAAGTTCTTTGAATTAGATTCCTTTTTGCCTCAAGGTAGCCCGGGTCAATCCCCCCCCCAGGCATCCGGTTTAGTTGTCAGTTCCCTGACCATCCTCATAAGGAACGGGTTGCCGGGTTCCAGCAGCAGGGCATTCTGAAACCCCACAAGCGCCTTTTCCCTCTCACCCAGGGAAAGCCGCGCCTTAGCAAGGGCTATGTGCGAAGAAGGGTTGAACGGGTTTATTGAGACGGCATGGGTGTTCATTTCAACCGACTTACTCCACTCTGATATTTTCAGGTAGTAGTCGCCAAGCAGTTCATAGGCGGAAACGTAGTTCGGGTTTTTTTCAATGCAGGCGTTCAGCAATTCCGCGGCGCGGCCAAAATCGCCCGACGAGAAAAGAGTCCTTGCGAGTTTCAGAAGTATTACGGGGTTGAACGGCTCTATCTTAAGGCCTTTCTCATACTCTGCCATCGCGGCGACGTTATTCCCTCTCATCCGGAATCGGTCCCCCAGTCGGATAAAATCACGGGCGGAGATGCCGACAAACTGCTCTATCTCGTCGGCCTTCTCCCATGTTATCCTGTCGGGGAGAGCCCCCTCCGCCTTTGTGAACTGCTGTCTTTTTATGTGCGCCGTCCACTCCTTTTCAAACTTTACCAGCCCCATCCCGAAACATTTTTTGAATGCGTCGTCGGGAGTGGACTGCGACATCTCCGGCAGGAGTTGCCGGAACCTGCCGGGGAAGGCGGACTTTATAAAATCCACCGCCGATGAGACCTGTGCGAAAGCAAGCGCCACCTCGTCCTGGTTCTCCAGATAGACCATAGAAGGCGACATTCTGGTGAATGATATAAGCGCATTTTTTTCAAGTGCGTCTTTCAGAAGGTTGACGCTGCCGGGCGTTGTATAGACGGGCGGGTCAACGCGCCAGAGCGTATCGTGATACCGGGCGATACCTTCGTGCAGCCACAGCGGACAGTTGTTTTTCGTAATGCGGTTTATGACAAAATGAACGTATTCATGGCAGAGAGAGTCCAGCCACCTATAGCCCTGCGGCAGTGCAGACGGCGAGACAATCATCAGCCGGTTGAATTTACATATACCGATGGCGCCTGACCTCTCAAGTGTTTTGTCCCCCAGTGTTGATGCAAACGCAAACGACTCCTTGTCGGGATATATCTCAATAATTACCCTGTCGTGCGGGAAGTAGGAAAACGCCATGCCGATAACGGAATACACGCGTTCAAGGGTGTCTTTTATGTCCGACTTCAATACATAGTCATTTTTTGAAAGGCGTATTAAAAAATGAGGGGTTTCAAACTCGTCAAACTCCTGCGTCATTTCTATCAGATGTTTCAGGTATAAATACAGGTTGTGTCTCGTCTCCTTTAAGTCCGTTCTCTTTATAAAACTGAGCGCAGTCCTGTAGTCGCCCATGTAAAAATAATACAATGAGGCGAGGTGGTCGCTTGAGTTGATTTTGTCCCGCACCTCCTCAAACCGGCCCGCTTCAAGATGTCTCACGCCTTCCGCGAACAAATCCCCGGAAGTGTCCGCACCCGCCGGGCCGGCGATGACGGCGCACATAATGGCCGCCGTGAATAATGTAACAAACGTTTTCATAATGACGAGGTTAACCCCGATAATGGGGTCAGGTCTTGCATCATTTGACACTGTGTTATCCTTATTCCACCAGTTTCCTGTAATACTGCTTGATAATCGTTTCGTGCGTTTCCGGATATCTTTCCTTCAGTGATTTCATAAACTCCTCTTTAAGTTCCCGTGAAGGGAGGTAGTCGGCCTCGCCGGGCAGTTCCACGAAACCGGTCCGCACACCCATCACTCCGCCTGTCCCGCCGTGTGAACCGCCACCCTGGATGAAGCCCGCCATCGGCTTGTTGAATTTCTGCTGCATCATTGAAAGTCCCTCGGCAGAGGACTGCATTGACTCTTTCGCCTTCGTCAGGTAGTCAATCGCCTGCCTCTGGTTTTCAAGAGCCCTGTTGGTCTGACCGACGACTATGTTCCCTTCGGATCCGCTCATTTCTTCCGCCGCCATCCGCAGGTTTGACGACAAATCGGGGCTGATTGAGGCGGTCTGCCGTGAAAATTCCTGGACGAGTTTGTCCAGCGAAAGTGTCCGGTTTTTTATGTCCGCCTGCCCATCCGAAAGCGAAGAAAGTTTTTTCTGTTCCGAATCGGAAAATTTAACCGCCATTGTGGAATTCAGGACGTCAAGCACATCTTGTTCCGTCTTCTCCAGCCAGGCCGTGTCTTCGCCGATACCCGCCCACTCCGACGACTGGGCGGTTGACACTGCATTCGCATACCTTTCCACAAGCGCCCGTGCCGACTTAATCTGGAGTAATATCTCCGCAAGATACTCCTTTGATTTTATTGCCTTTTTTGAAACAAACTCTTTGTGGACGAGATTCATCCTGGGCAGGGGACGGCTTATCTCCCTGCCGTATGCTGAAGAGAATTCCATGTTTCTTATCACGCCTGCTCGCGACGGCATCTCTCCGGTTTTATCAATTACCGCCTTCTGTAACTTTGCAAGTTTTTCAAACAGCGACTCCTGTTCCTTTATGACTTTCTGCTGACGGATGTTTTCCATTCCCTGTGTTTCGGACATTAACCGGTTCTGCCGGGCGACAATGTCGTCTAATTCGGTCAGGCCCTTCTGCATGCCTGCGGACATCGCGCTATCCACGCCTGAAAAACCCACCGACTTACCCGCTTCCTGCATCGTCTTAAGCATTGACTCCATATGCTCAAGCATTTTCTGCGCCTGCTTCAGGGCGGATTCAAAATCCCCTTTGGCGAGGGCGTCCCTTATGCCGCCTGACAGATCCCCTATCTTAGATGGGTCAATCTGTTTGACGGCCGGCTGGTTTATGAACTCCTCCGGCAGCATTTGCGGGAATTTTTTCAACAGGTCGTTAACCTGTTTTGTGAGTTCGTCAATCTTGTCAAGCATTTTATTCAACTCGCTAAGTTTTTGTGAATCAACCGGGGACTTTAACGAGTCCTGTATCTGCCTGCTGATGTCTGAAAGTTTGTCTCCTGCGGAGAGAGCGTCCTGCATATACTGGTACTGGAGGACGTCTTCCGAGAGGAGGTTCATCTTTTCAAGCGCCCGGACTGCGTCCTGCATTTTATTGTCCGCCGAAGTCCAGTCGCCTTTTGAAAGTGACTCCTGCGCCTGCTGCATCTGGTTGGCTGACAGCGAGGCAAGGGCGGAACTCATGTTTTTGTGTTCCAGGTAAATCTGGTAGTTGATGAAAGGGTCTGTTTCCATCCGGCTGACGGTTTCACTGAGTTTTTGCGATAAGTCCATCGCGTCTTTACCGGCATCCTTTTGCGAATCAATCAGGGGCTTAACCCGGTCCGGCGTGATGGACGACGGGTCTTTCATAACTTCTTCAAGCCCCCTGCGGACGGACATCTGGTCTGAAAGGAGTTCAATAAGGCCGTCCCTGAAATCCCCCAGTTCCTGTTCAATCTTCCTGTGATGTTCCTCGTAACTGAAAATCTCAATCCGGAAAGTTTCGGAGCGCGCCATCTTGGAACCGGAAATTGCATCGTTATCTAAAGCCGCAAGGTGATAACTGACAATATCGCCGGGGGACGGCGACAGCAGGGAAACATCCAGCGTGTATGTGTGGGTTATTCTCCGGACAGGCGGAGTGAGCCGCTTTACGGGGATTCTTTTACCGTCATAAACGAGTTCCACAAGTGATATGCCGTAGTCATCCGACGCCCTGTAAACAACCGGGATTTTTGCGTCCGCTGAAACCACTATGTCCTGTCCCGGGGAAATGAGCGTTATTTCAGGCGGCATATCATTTTCCATAAGAAGCGGGTAGTGCGGCGGCGACGGGTCCCTGATATCATCGTTCTCCCGGGAGACCAGTTCAAACCATACTTCGCCTTTCTTCTCCGCGATAATCTCGCCTGAAACGATACCGCCCTTTTTAATAACAAGCGACGTTGCCTTCCCGTAGGAAGTCAGGATGCTTCCTGCCTTTAACGGCACTGGACAGGTCGCCGAGAATTCTATTCTTGTGCCCGGCAAAACGCCTCTTTCGCCGAACATACTGCCCTGTTGCGGCTCAAGTTGGGTATATACGGGAAAATGGTAAACAAGTTTAAAATCCCCCAGCCGCGGTACCGTTAAACATTTAATCAGATATCTTTCGCTCCTCAGGTATTTCCACTTCACAAAATACAGAATATCCTCAACCACACGGATGCTTTCAAAGACAAACAGGGTATCACTCTTCTTTTGCAAATTCCCCGTGTCAAATATTGCGCCTGGTTTTAATTCGCTCCAGTCGTTCTCCCCCGTCCTTACGAAAACCTGCGGCACATGCAATGTTTCCGGCGTTTTCATTTCAACCGATATCTCAATTTCGGCGCCGCGCAGAACGCCCGTATTACCCGGCAGGACGGTAAAATAACGCGATAGTTCAACCGCACCCCCGGGTGACAGGAACCTGGGTATGTTTTCGGTGAGAATCTCCGGCGACTTAAAATAGAATGCGGCCGTCAGCATGATAAGGACGATGACCGGGGGATAACCTTTTACGAACGGGCTATACGGGACTACGTCCTCCGGGGATATACCATCCAGTTCAAGTTGGGTCTTATCAACGAACATTTTCGCAAGTTCAACCGAAAGCCCCAACGATGAAATCCTGTCAACGGACCTGTTTAGCATCCATGCGTTGATGGGGTTGTCTTTCAGTGAGGGATGCCTGTCCTGAATCTTCTTTATGATTTCAATATCCTTTATTCTTAACTTCCCTGCAAGACGCAGCCCTATCAGGCAAAATACTACAAACACAAGGGACAGCGCTCCCGTCCTGACAGACGACACAAGCGGGTGAAAATAATCAACGAAAGAGGCGAATAATACGATTGAGTAGCCCGTAATGACGGCGAACGCAAACGATTCAACCGAGTGGTAAACCGTTATTCTGCGCCTCACATCCCTGATAAGTTTGTCTAAAGTGTGCGTCAATCTCATTGGTGTTTTAATAAAACATTCCGGTCGGAGTTTCGGCCTTTTGCTAATTTACTCATGTCATTGCGAGCGACTAAAAGGAGCGTGGCAATCTATCTTCAAAAGCGAGATTGCTTCGTCGCTGACGTTTCTCGCAATGACAACAATGTTCACCCGCTGATATTCTTACACGCAATTTTTGCTATATCCCTTGCAGCAAACGGCTTGCTAAACCTCTTGATGTTGTCCCTTAAAACCGATAACCTCTCCGGGTATTTCAGAAGACCGTGCAGGGTTTCTATCGCCTCATCCCTGCCTGTCCGGACAAAACCGAAATTATTGCTCTCAATAAGTTTTGCGTTTCCTCTTTCCTGACCCGGGGTAAATACGGGAATCATAATCGGCTTGCCGGCGGCAAGCGTTTCCATTACTATCGCCCCGCCGCCCTTTGAAACCACCAGGTCGGACGCCCTTAAAAAATCCGCCATCCTGTCTGTCCAGCCGACTATCTTTGTGGGGACGTCGTATTTTTTTTGCTGAAGCACGTTCTGCAGTTCCTTGTATTTGCCGGTTATCACTATCACCTGGAAATTAAGTTCTTTATGTTTTGAGATATTGTCAATTATTTCCAGAAACCTTTCAACATTGCCAAGTCCGAGGACGAACAGCAGGGTGGGCATATCAGCCAGCCCGAATTCGTTTAAGAATTTCTTCCTGTCAAGTGGCTCGCCCAGCAGGGTTGAAACCGGGAAACCGCTGACGACGATTTTTTCCTTTTTGACGCCCTTGCTTTCAATTATGCCTCCCGTTGCGTCATCGCATACGAAATACATATCCGCATCAGGGTCAATCCATGTCTGGTGTATTTCTATTGCATCCGTAACGACGCAGAAATACCTGACCCTCTTGCCGTTCTCCCTGTTATGGTCGTTTATCAGGAAGTTCCAGTAAGGGTGGGTGACTATGCATAAGTCCGGGTTTTCCGAGTCAAATATTGCGTGGACCTTTCTATAAAAAAGAGGGAACAGCGTTTTAAAATAATAGGTCGCAGCCCTGCTGTTTGTCCAATCAAAGAATGTGTCCCACACCCACGGCTTCTCCATTGACCAGTTATAAAGTTTCTGGAAAGTCCGGCCCGCATTGATAAAACCTTTGGTATTTATAAAATCGTAGGTTTTCACCTCAACGTCCTGCGGCTTGATTTTGTGGATTTCCTCACCTATGCTTCTGCTGGCGGAAATGTGTCCCGTGCCGTAACCCGCTGTTAAGAGTAAGATTTTTTTTGACATTATTTTCCCCCTATCCTTTTTAAACCCTTAATTCTCATTTCAAGATATTTCATTTGTTTTACATTCCCAAATCCACCGAATATATCAGCCAGTTTCCGCAGGGCGTCCGGGTTTTTCGTCAAATCATAAACAAAAATTGAATTGGCCGGCAACGTCGCCGGCGGGATGCCTTTCAGAAAAGAAAAAACTTCCCTGTCGCTGTAATAGGTGGCCTGCAGGTTTGTCGCTGAGACGGCAAAGAATATTCTCTCGGAACCACCGGGGACAATGTCATCCCCCTGCCTCTCTTCATCAGGCACATGGGTTACAAACCCTACCGGGACGTATCTTATCCCGTAATAGTGAGGGTCGCCCGTGCCGAAATAAGAAAAATAGATAACGGACGGATTGTTCTTTTTATACCATATTCCGAGTTCCTTCAGCCCCTGGCCCCAGTCAACGTTTGAGTCGGTTAGAAATTTGTACCCGTTTGCAGGGCCTCCTGCAATCTCATTAAAATAGCCCAGATGCCACGGGTGCGCCGACATGCACGAAAATATATACCATAACAATAATATGGCTGATGCCGTTGATACGACCAGCCGGGATTTCCTGTCGTATAGGTTTTTTATACTATACCCCGTCCATACGAAAAGGAAGGGATACACGGGAAGTATGTGCCTGTGTCCTATCTGTATCCTTGAAAATGAAGCGACGGCAAAAAAGACGAGCGGAGGAATCAGCAGGAATATTTTTTCCTCCCTTGCGGCTTTCCTGAAAAACACTGCGGACAAACCAAGAAGAGCCAGCAGTCCGACGGGTGTTTTCAGCAGGAATGTTACGGCGAAGTAGTGCCTCCAGCCGGACAGGGAATGCCTCCCTGCCATGAAGGTTGACCAGCCCCTTTTCATATAACCGGACAGGTATTCTATCCCGTCTAAATACAGGCCTATGGAATTGCCCCTGTACAGGAGAAGCATTACAAAAAACACAGAACAGAAAAAAACAAAAATATGAAAAATCAATCCGCTGAATTTAATTTTAATTTGTGACGGGTTCAAAATCAGCAGCACTATAAAAACCGGGAAAATAATCACCCCTGAAAATTTTGAGCCGAGGGCAAACCCCGCCGCCGCCCCGCACAAGACCGCATGGACAACCGTCGGTTTCCGGAACCACCTCCAGAGACAGTAAACGGATAAGAAGTAAAACAGGGCAAGAGGGACATCCGTCGTAACGAGCGTCCCGTGTCCTATAAAATTTGACGAAAAGACATACAGGACAAGCGACACCAGACCCGCTGCATACCCGCCGATGCCCTGCGCCCAGATGAACACTGCCAGCCCCAACAAACACGAAAGGA
>JAHJSO010000196.1 GCA_018830385.1 Elusimicrobiota bacterium
GTGTTTGAAAAAGAACCACTGCCAAAGGACTCGCCGCTTCTTGAACTGGAGAATGTAGTCCTTACGCCGCACCTTGGGGCATCAACGGAAGAAGCCCAGATAAAGGTAGCCCGTGAATCCAGCGAGATGATAATTGACTTCTTTACGCAGGGGATTATACGAAACGCCGTAAACATTCCGTCGGTGGACAAGGAGACATACAAGAAACTCAAACCATATCTTGATATGGCAGAAAAAATCGGCGCCTTTCTGTCGCAGATAATTGACGGCGGGATGAAGGGGATAGACATTATTTATGCAGGTGATGTCTCGCAGTTTAACACCAGCGTCCTGACATCCGCCTGTCTGAAAGGACTCTTAACTCCACTGCTGGATATGAAGGTGAACTTTGTAAATGCAATGTTTCTGGCAAAAGACAGGGGTATAAAAATTCAGGAAATAAAAACAACCCAGACGGCAAATTATACTTCGCTCTTGACTGCAAAAGTAATAACTGAAAAACAACAATTATCTGCTTCGGGAACTATTTTTGACCACGGGATGCCGAGAATAGTTGAGATAAAGGACATGGACGTTGACATAATCCCGCAGGGCTGTATGCTGTTCCTTGAAAACACGGACAGGCCTGGCATAATCGGAAGGATAGGCACTGTCCTGGGAGATAACGACATAAACATTGCAGGCATGCAGGTCGGAAGGAAATCATCGGGCGGAGAAGCCATAACAATAATAAACATAGACACCTGCCCAACGACGGAAACACTGAAAACAATATCAGGGATTGACGGCGTTACGAAAGTGAAACTCGTGGTGCTGTAAAACCTAACCGCATGTGGCCCGCGCGGGTAGAACCCTGCGGGCAGTGAAGATGTGACGGGAATTGTATGACGGATATCATGGAAAAAAATTCTATCGCCATAAAAAGCGCCATAAAAATAGAAACCCTTACCAAGATCTACAGAAGGAGCCACTTAGGCCGACTCCACACAACCACCGGAGTAAAAAATCTCTCTCTTGAAGTGAAAACAGGAGAAATTTTCGGGCTGGTGGGTTTAAACGGCAGCGGGAAAACAACCACGATTAAACTTATACTCGGGCTACTGTTCCCCACCGACGGCAAAATAACCGTCTTCGGCAATCCTATGCCCGACAGAAAAAAACTGCATCTTATCGGCTACCTGCCTGAACTGCCCTATTTTCACAAAAAGTTCACCGGCAAGGAACTGCTTGTTTTTTATTCCAAACTTTCCGGCATGGACAGGGGACTAATCCCGGGCAGGATACAGGAAATAGCAGGGCTGCTGGAAATGGTGCCGTACATGGACAAAAGGATTTCCGACTATTCAAAGGGAATGATGCAACGGCTGGCGATAGCCCAGAGTTTGGTCCACGACCCGCCACTCCTCGTCTTTGACGAACTTGTAAGCGGGCTTGACCCTCTGGGTATAAGGGAAATGAGGACTCTTGTCCAGAAACTAAAAGAGCGGGGTAAGACCGTATTTTTCTCCTCGCACCTTATATCCGAGGTTGAAAGGGTGTGCGACAGGGTTGGCATACTGCACGGCGGTTCGCTTGTCCGGGTCGTTGAACAAACCGACTGGCAACGGACAAACCTTGAGGATATTTTTATAAGCGAGGTCAAAAAGTGAAGAGGATACTTGCAATTTCATACTATACCTTCAGGCAGAACGTCCGCAACAGGGTCTATTACGTACTTTTCATTTTTACCCTGATTATGGTTTTTGTAAGCATGCTGCTGTCCGTGCTGGGCGGCGAACAGCCAATGAGGATACTCCTTGACTTCGGGCTCGTATCAATTGAGTTCTTCGCCCTTCTCATCGCTATCTTTACAAGCGTAACCACCATCACGGAAGAGGTTGAATCAAAAACAATATACCTGATTCTCATAAAACCGATACCCAGGTGGTACTACATTCTGGGTAGATATACGGGCATACTGCTGTCCGTCTGGACGAGCATGCTCCTTATGTATGCGTTCCATTTCCTGATGCTCACACTGCAGGGGTGGCACCCGGGGCCGGACTACCTGTATGCGGTAATATCATCTTCACTCAAAATAGCGATAATATCCGCCGTTGCAATATTCTTTTCCGTGTTTTCCACGTCGACCGCATCATCTCTTGTATTCAGCGTTTTTATATGGATAGCGGGGCACTTCAGCACCGAGATAAACTTTCTTACCGGGAAGATGGAATTTTTACCCGCTAAATATTCCGTTAAAATACTTTATTATGTCATCCCGAACCTGCAGTATTTTAACTGGCGGGATTTTTTAAGCACCGGTGTTTCCTTTTTCAGATGGATGCCCGTGGCTGTCGTCTATGCAGTTGCGTATATAGGTGTTTTTATGTGCCTGTCTTCTGTCCTGTTTGAAAAAAAAGAGGTCTGACGCTTTGACACAATGTTGAAATGAAAATAAAAATCGTCCATGTTTTACTGTGTGTTTTTGCGCTTACAGTAGCAACCTCTTCTTTTATTCTTGACGGATTATTCACCTACCCGTACAGCAAGGCAAACGCAGACATCACGGCGCTCTCCGGGCCCGCAAGGAAACTCCCCGTTGAAAAATATTTATTGTTTGATATTACCGGCATTGTCCTTGGCGTAAGGCGCCTCACGGCAAACATGGCATGGATACACGTCCTGCAGTATTACGGTTCCGCCGATCTGAGCGACAGTGAAAAAAAACAGCCGGAGGAGACACGCGGGCATCATAACCACAAGCACGGATCGCTTTACGGCGCCGGGAAATATTATGACCTGCTGAAATTCTGCCAGCGGGTTGTCCGTCTTGACCCTTTTTTCCACTACGTATATCTATACGGCTCCGCTTCTATGGCATGGAACCTTGAAAGGCCCGACGAAGGGCTTTCCCTGCTCCAGGAAGGTATAGAAAATTATCCCTCAACACGACCCGACTACTGGCAACTTCATCTTTTCAAACTTGCAATAATTTACAAAAAACTTGACAGGTACGCCGACATGGTCTCCCATCTTGAAAGCGCTGTCCAGCAGCCGGGCCGCCCGGTGATGGTCGTAGCCATACTTGCAAATATATATAAGAAGACGCAAAATTACGAGCGCGCCCTTGCCCTCTGGCATGATATTTACAATACCGGGGACGCCGACTACAGGGAGTACGCTGCACAACAAATACAATTTCTGGAGACTGTAACGGAATAAGGAATGAAAATTTACAGTAAAACGGCGGCAATCGCCTTAATCTTGCTATTACTGGCAGGCGGCGCCGGCATACTTCTTGTGGCGTCAAATTTTTTGACCGGGTACATACGGGGACAGCACGAAAATTATTTTATAAACCTGGCAGGTTCGTTCTCGCGCAATGTGGCAAGCGCGGTCGTCTCAAAAGACACCTACTCGTTAAACATGTTTATAAGAGACATATCTATGTCGCCGGGCGTCCTATACGTCGCCATCAGCAATGAGGAAGGGAGGGTCATCGCCCAGTCGGATGCGGCAATCGTCAATAAACTTTCAGACGCACCCGTTACCGGATGGAACGTTCTCTCCAGGGACGTACTCGCCAGGCGGACATCGTTAAACGGGGAAAAGGTTACGGACATCTCCGTCCCGCTGAACATAATGGACGAGTACTGGGGTATGATAAGGATCGGCGTTTCGGACGCCGGAGTCGAAAAGAACCTTGTCGTATTACGAATAATAATTATCGTTTTCGGCGTTTCCATGTTGTTGATAACACTCTCTTATGTATCGCTGTTCCCGAACACAATAATAATCCCGATACTAAAATTCGTGTTTGACGGAGCCACCGGCGAAGAAAAGAGGAAATTTACCCGTATACTCGTGAACAAGGACGTGGATTTTAATACCACAAGCGGCATTACCGGCAAAGGTAAATTAACCGACCTGTCAACAAGCGGGGCGAAACTCTCCGTCGACGACGACATACAACCCGGCGAAAAGGTTACGTTATCGCTCTCCCTGACGGGGAACGAAAATAAAAAATGGATGCCCTCGTGCAGTATCCAGTGGCGTACGTTAAAAGGCGGGATAAATACATACGGAATTCAATTTGACCATGTAAACCTGATTGAGCGCATGCAGATCACCGAATTCCTTAACCGGATGCGGGTGCAACAGGACGAGTGGATAAAGGAAAAACTCGCCATAAAATAATGGATATACTAATAATACTCCTGCTTGTCGTCCTAACGGTTGTAATAATACTCCTGCTTGCAAAAACGGCACGGCCGCGCGAGGAAACCTCTTTCACCCTGATGCAGCAGCAGATTGATGGCATCAGGAAACAACTCGCTGACGGCCTCCAGTCAAACACGCAGTCTGTATCGCAAACCCTTAACTCCATTATGGAACTGGTCAACAAACAATTGTCGGACATAAACCAGCAGATGAGTGACTCCCAGAAGACAATCGGCGAACGGCTGGACAACAATACAAGGGTAGTCGGCGAACGGCTGGACAACAATACCAGGGTAGTTGGCGAACGGCTGGACAATACTTCCAGCGTGGTCAGCGACGTGCAGAGGTCGCTGGGTTCTCTCTCACAGGCAACCCAGCGGGTATTTGAGGTCGGCAAAGACATATCCAGCCTGCAGGAAATCCTGAGGGCTCCGAAACTCAGGGGTTTACTGGGGGAGTTATTCCTGGGCGACCTGTTATCACAGATACTGCCGAAGGAACACTACTCCATGCAGTATAAATTCAGGAGCGGCGAGACCGTGGACGCCATAATACGCCTGGGGCAGGGGCTTGTGCCCATTGATTCAAAATTCCCGCTGGAGAGTTTCCGCCGGATAATAGAAACCACTGCCTCGGACGACGAGAAACAGGCTGCGCGGAAAAAATTTGCGGGCGACGTGAAAAAACACATTGATGCAATTTCGCAAAAGTACATCCTGCCCGACGAGGGCACGTTTGATTTCGCAATGATGTACATCCCCGCCGAAAACGTATATTACGAGATGATTATAAAAGACGAAACAACAGACGATAAAGGAATCTCGGCTTACGCCCTTGAACGGCGGGTAATACCCGTTTCACCCAATAGTTTCTATGCATACCTGCAGGCGATTGTGCTGGGCCTGAATGGGCTGCGGGTGGAAAAAAACGCCCGCCTTATACTTGAACACCTGGACCGTCTTAAAGGTGATTTCGCAAGGTTCCGGCAGGACTTTGACGTACTGGGAAAACACCTTACGAGCGCAAAGGGTAAATACGAGGATTCCGACAAGAGACTTTCTCGGTTTGAAGAAAAACTTATAAGTTCGGGAGAAAAGGGAGATAGTGAAAAGCCACTCCTGGGGGGTGAAAAAAGTGAATGATCTAAAAGGCAAAAAGGTTGCAATGATTATTGCATCAAAGAATTTCAGAGACGAGGAATACCTTCAGCCGAAAGACGTCCTCTCAAAGGCAGGCGCCGAGATTGTCACCGTCTCATCAACACTGGACCAGTGCACCGGCATTCTCGGGGCAAAGGTAAAGCCCGATGTTTTAATTTCAGAAATGAAAGCATCAGAGTATGATGCTGTAATTTTTGTCGGCGGACATGGCTCCAGTGAATACTGGGACAGCGCGGTTGCACACAAGATTGTAAAAGACACTGTCTCGCACAAAAAAATTCTTGCGGCTATATGTATTGCTCCCTCCACTCTTGCAAATGCCGGGGTTATTCAGGGTAAAAATGCAACGGCGTTCCCTTCCGTGAGTTCCCACATGGAGTCCAAAGGTGCAAAATACACCGGCAAACCGGTTGAGCAGGATGGTAAAATCATTACCGGGTATGGACCTGAAGCAGCATTGGAATTTGGCGAAGCAGTAAAAAGATTACTGATGATGAACAGACATTAAAATAACCGGGCTGGCGGGCGCGTTGCCCGTGCGGTCGGGCAGCCGAATAATTTGATTTTTGTTTCAAATTTTGCTATAAATGTTCGTTGTACGGATGTTATTGTGGACGGGTGGCGGAGCGGCCAATCGCACCAGACTGTAAATCTGGCGGACTGAGTCCTACGTGGGTTCAAATCCTACCCCGTCCATTTA
>JAHJSO010000197.1 GCA_018830385.1 Elusimicrobiota bacterium
AAGGATCTCCGGGACCGCCATTGAAGTAGCGCAGAAACTCGTTGAAAAATTAAAACATCATAAAGTTGCCTGACGCGGTAATTATATGTCTGATAAAATAGAAATTATACGGGATAACTGCACAGGGTGTTTGTTGTGCGTTAGGGCATGCCCTTTCGGCGCGATTTCATTAATTGAAAGACCCGAACATCCAAAAAAAAATAAATTAGCGGTGATTGACGTTTCAAAATGCAATTTCTGCGGCGCCTGCGTTGAGGCGTGCAAAAAATACCGGGCAATTGTAATTACAAGAGAAGATGGGCATCCGGCAGTCAACCTTTCGGAATACCGGGGTGTGTGGGTGTATGCAGAACAGAGGCATTCCGATGTCTCACCCGTCGTATATGAACTGCTGAACGAGGGCAGAGCGCTTGCAGACAAACTCTCCACTCGGCTTTCCGCCGTCCTTATTGGTGACGGGGTTGAAAAACACGCTCAGGAGTTAATATATCACGGCGCGGACAGGGTGTACGTCATTGACGGCCCGATTTTCCGTGAATTCCTGGACGAGCCCTATGCAGAAGTTCTGTCCGGTTTGATATTCGGGGAAAAGCCGGAGATAGTCCTGATGGGCGCAACCAACATCGGCCGCTCCTTTGCCAGCAGGGTCGCGGCAAAAATAAAGACAGGGCTTACAGCCGACTGCACCGGGCTTGACATAGACGTCTCAAACCGGAACCTCATGCAGACAAGGCCTGCATTCGGCGGCAACGTAATGGCGACCATACTCACCCCCCGGCACAGGCCTCAGATGGCGACCGTGCGTCACAAGGTTTTTAAGAAAGCCCCGAGGGACGCCGGGCGGAAGGGTGAAATAATAAAAAGAAACCCGGACTTTACAAAACTTAAGAGCAGGACAGGGTTTCTTGAATTCGTTTCAGACACAACGACAAAGATAAACCTTGCGGAGGCAGACATAATCGTTTCCGGCGGCAGGGGACTCGGAAAGCCGGAGGGCTTTAAACTTATTGAGGAACTTGCATCTGCGCTATGCGGGGCTGTCGGCGCCAGCAGGGCTGCAGTTGATTCCGGCTGGATACCGTATTCTCACCAGGTGGGACAAACGGGCAGGACAGTCGCCCCGAAACTTTATGTCGCCTGCGGCGTTTCAGGCCAGATACAGCATCTCGTGGGCATGGGCTCCTCCGACATTATAGTCGCAATAAACCGCGACCCCGAAGCCCCGATGATGAAGATTGCAACCTACGCAATTGAAGGCGACCTCTACGAAATCATCCCCTGTATAATAAAAGAAATCAAAAAGTAAAAAAAACATAATATGAAAATACTGATTGTGGGTCCCGGAGCGATGGGCTGCCTTTTTGCCTCCCTGCTGATAAAATCGGGCTTTGATGTCCATATCCTTGATAAAAACCCCACAAGAGCAAACCATATACGGAAAAACGGAATAAAAACCACAGGTATTTCAAAAATATATATACCTCCCTCAAAAATAAAAATCACAACCGACTGCAAAAAAATCGGGCCGGCCGACATACTGATTGTTTTTGTAAAGGCCCAACGGACAGAAGAGGCAATAAGGAAATCCCTGCCATGTATATCAAAAAACACAATCATACTCACCCTTCAAAATGGTCTCGGCAATATTGAAACCATTGCGTCGGCCCTGAAAAAAAGTCAAAAAAAAGTCAATGCAGTCCTTGCGGGAATTACCTCTCACGGAGCCACACTCACGGGGCACGGGGCTGTCCGGCATGCAGGTAAAGGATTAACGGTAATAGGCGATGCCGTTTACACAGGCAGTAAACTTCATGCAAAAATTGGCCCGTCTGTTTATACAGACGCTAATCCTCATCCAGAACCACCAGCTTTAATAAAAAACATCTTCAACGGGGCGGGGATTAAAACAAAGACCACAAAGAATATAAAGAATGTCCTGTGGTCAAAACTGGTGATCAATTCTGCAATAAATCCCATCGGGAGCATTACACTCAGGACAAACGGGGAGATTATAAAAAATTCCTGTCTGAAAGATATTCTGTGTATGACTGCGGAAGAATCAGCAGGGGTCGCGAAAAAATCGGGGATTAAATTACTCTATAAAAATCCTTCAAAAAAAGTTCTGCAGGTCTGCAAATCAACGGCAAAAAACTACAATTCCATGCTCCAGGACATACTTCACAGGAAAAAAACAGAGATTGAATCCATAAATGGCGCCGTAATAAAGCAGGCGGAGAAAACAGGGCTTGACACCCCCCTGAATAAAATGTTATACTGTTTTGTAAAACTTATGGAAGAACACTGTGTCTGAAACACTGCAAAATAGATTCAACCGGATTTTGTCCATCCTTAAAAAATATTACCCTGGCGCGCGGACTGCGCTTAAATTTGGCAATCCCCTTGAAATTCTTGTAGCAACAATTCTTTCTGCACAATGCACTGATGAAAGGGTAAATAAAGTCACTGAAGTCATATTCAAAAAATATAAGACCGTCCGGGATTATGCTAAAGCGGACATTCATAACTTTGAACAGGACATAAAATCAACCGGCTTCTATCACAATAAGGCAAAAAACATTACGGAATCGGCAAAAATAATACTTGAAAAATACGACGGCAAAGTACCAGATACAATGGCTGACCTACTGACACTGCCGGGCGTGGCACGCAAAACGGCGAATATAGTTCTGGGTAACGCATACGGCAGGATAGAGGGCATAGCTGTTGACACGCACGTCCGCCGCCTGTCGCAGCGGTTGGCACTCACAAAGTCGGACAACCCCGTCGTTATTGAACTTGATCTTATGAAGATAACGCCGCGGGCCGAATGGGTTGCAATATCTAATCTTCTGATAGAACACGGAAGAAAAATCTGCAACGCAAAAAAACCGAAATGTCCGGAGTGTTCTCTGGGTAAACGACTATGCCCTTCATTCAACAAAACATGACAGTTATATTTTATTCATTGCTGGCTGGATTATCAACCATATCGGGGACATTGCTTCTGATTTATAGAAAATCCATAGCAACCAAATACTCCTCATTTTTTGTGAGTTTCTCTGCTGGTTTTCTGCTTTCGCTTTCCTTACTGCATTTATTGCCCGAAGCCGCTGAGATATACCCGTATTCATTTCATATTGCCCTTGCCGGTTTTACCTTATTCTACATTATTGAAAACATAATTATGATACACCCATGCCATGATGATAAATGCGAAATGCACAGGGTCGGATTACTGTCTTTTATAGGACTGCTGTTCCATTCATTTATAGACGGCGTAGCAATAGTTATCGGTTTTGAGGTATCACCCCAGATTGGTATTTTAACCCTGCTCGGTGTAATTTTACACGAAATGCCCGAGGGTGTAATAGTTACCGGGATACTGCTGAACACAGGAACTTTTTCATTGAAAAAGGTATGGATATATTCTGTCTCCGTTGCTCTCGCCACTCCGGTTGGTGCACTCATAGCGCTCTTGATATTGGGGAATCTATCCGATAAAATTACCGCCGCCCTTCTCGCTTTCACAGCAGGGACTTTCTTATACCTGTCCGCTTCGTCTCTGATTCCCCAGACACACAGGATGAAAAATAAAACAAATGCCTTACTGCTTATATCAGGGATTATATTAGTAGTCATCCTGGAGAAAATTTTACACTGATATGGAGCCCTCTATATATTCCGCTCAATTTAACTTATTTTCACTTCCCCTGCTATATCTTGCAGGGATTCTGGTTTCTTTTACCCCTTGTGTATATCCTTTAATTCCTGTTACAATTACAATTATCGGCTCAAGGGAGGCGGCCACAAAAACAAGGGCATTCCTGTTATCGCTGCTGTACGTCACCGGTATAGCGATAACCTACTCTATATTAGGGGCGTTTGCATCCCTCACCGGAAAAATATTCGGGGTCATCACACAGAGACCGCTGGTGTATTTTATCGCCGGGAACATATTTATACTCCTCGGGATGAACCTGCTGGATGTATTCCAGATAAAAATACCTGCGTTTTTGCATTCCGCCTCACCCCAGAAAAAATCAAAAGGGCTATTCTCTATATTTTTAATCGGTCTCGCTTCAGGACTTGTTGTCGGACCATGCACCGCCCCTGCACTCGGAGCAATACTGACGTATGTCGCCACGAAACAAAATGTTATTCTCGGTTTCCTTATGCTCTTTTTCTTTGCATTGGGAATGGGAACACTTTTAATAATTGTCGGAACGTTCTCAAACGTAATAATGCCCAAGTCGGGCCAGTGGCTCGTCCGAACCAAAAAGGTTATGGGGGGGATGTTAATTCTTATAGGG
>JAHJSO010000032.1 GCA_018830385.1 Elusimicrobiota bacterium
ACTTTTATAACCAGGTCAACCAAACCGGTAATAAAATTAGACATATGTTCAAAGTGCCATCCCTTTTTCACAGGCAAACAGAAACTCCTTGACAGCGCCGGCAGGGTTGAGAAGTTCAGAAAGAAATTCAAGGAAATAAAGGTCAGGGCCAGGAGGGTGAAGAAAACCCGCGTTTCGGTTAGCGCAGCGGCCAAAGCCAAAAGGAAACTGCTCACGTCATCCCCGAAGAAAAAGGCAAAAAAAGAAACGAAAGAAATTTAGGGAGGAGTCATCCGGGACAGGGCTTGGTTTTTGAAGGATACCGCCCTGTCTTTTTGATTTATAGAGGGATCCCGGCAACAAATGAATTCCGCATATTTTGATGACCTTGAAAAAAAGTTCGTCCAGATTGAGAAGAAAATCATTGACCCGGACGTCATAAAAAACAAGACAGAATACAAAACGTGCCTGCAGGAGCACGGTTTTCTTTTGCCCCGGGTGCAGAAATACAGGGAACTGAAAAGGATCAACAGGCACATTAAAGAGTTGGATGAACTTATATCGGGTTCCGCCGAAGAGGAGATGGTATCCATGGCTGAACAGGAGAAAAAGGAATTCCTGGACAGATTATCCGGTGTTGAGCGCGCTCTAAGAGAGTTTGAAAGCAAAAAGAACAAGGGCAGTTCTCCCGGAAGCATAATACTTGAAATACGCGCAGGCGCCGGAGGCGAAGAATCGGCGCTGTTTGCATCAGACCTGTTAAGAATGTATATGAGATTTACTGAAAAGAAGGGATATAAGACGGAAATAATCAGTACGCATTCAACCGGGCTGAAAGGTTTAAAAGAGGTCTTTGTATCCGTAAAGGGGGAGGACGCCTGGGATAACTTCAAGTACGAAAGCGGGACGCACAGAGTGCAGAGGGTGCCTGTTACCGAGTCATCCGGCAGGATACACACGAGTACGGCGACCGTTGCCGTTTTGCCCGAGGTTGATGATATTCATCTCTCAATAAAACCGGAAGAGTTGAGAATTGATACGTTCGGCGCATCGGGGCATGGGGGACAGCACCTGCAGAAAACGGAATCAGCCGTGCGCATTACTCACATCCCGACAGGGACAGTGGCGCAGTGCCAGGATGACCGTTCACAACTAAAGAACAAGGAAAAGGCGATGCGCCTCCTGCGCGCCCGCTTGTACCAGGAGAAAAAAAGGGAACAGGAGGAGAAAATTACAGCGGACCGCAGACAGCAGATAGGCGGCGCAAAGCGGGCGGAGAAAATAAGGACTTACAATTTTTCACAAAACAGGGTTACCGACCACCGACTGAACCATTCCGAATATAACCTGACCAAAATTTTAGACGGGCACATAGACAATTTTATAAAACTGCTTAAAACCCATGAAAACGATACAGGAAATGCTCAGTAATGCATCGGCGCTGCTGAGGAAAAACGGGGTGCAAGAACCGGAGTTGGACGCAATGGTTTTGCTTTCAGATGCCATGGGATGTGCGGCCGCCGGAATATTTATGAAGAAGAACGTTTTCCTGCCGGGTCGTATTGAAAAGAAATTCCGGAAATATTTATCGGACAGGGCGCTCAGGAGACCGCTTCCGTATATAACCGGGAGTAAAGAATTTATGGGGCTGGAGTTCAGGGTGGCCGAAGGGGTTTTTATACCGAGACAGGAGACGGAAATTCTGGTGGAGAAGGTTATCGGTTTGGTGGAGTCAACGGGCAGGCCTCTCATCCTGGATGCCGGGACCGGCAGCGGGAATATAGCGGTTTCTGTTGCAATATCTGTACCGGGGGCATGTATAACCGCAGTTGACTTATCACGGGTTGCAGCCGGGCTGGCGAAGAAAAATGCATTACGTCACGGCGTTGATAAAAGGATACGGTTTTTTGTTTCGGACATGTTAGCGGATAACTTTGCCCCTGCGCCGCAAGGGACACATTTTGATATAATCGTCTCAAACCCGCCGTATATAGCGGGGCATGAATTCAGTTCTCTCCAGGAAGAGATTCATTTTGAACCCCGCGAGTCGCTGGACGGCGGCGCCGACGGGTTAAGGTATTACCGGAAACTGAAAGATATAGGCCTGTTATACCTGAAGCCGGGAGGATATTTGTGTGTTGAAGTCGGGTGGGGGCAGGCGGCTGCGGTCAGGAAAATATTTAAGGGGCGATGCAGCCGTTTTTTTACGGTTGAAAAAACCGTAATGGATTATTCTGGCGTTGAAAGGGTAGTGGTTGCCAAAAAAAATGGACAGGGTTATAATTGAAGGCGGGTACAAACTTAAAGGTGAAATAATAATTTCAGGGGCGAAGAACGCTGCGCTGCCCATACTCTTTGCAACACTGCTTACGGACCGCAGGTGCGTCCTGGATAA
>JAHJSO010000198.1 GCA_018830385.1 Elusimicrobiota bacterium
CTGTCGTCGGTTGTCAGGAGTTCAACCGCCATTTCTGCACGGCCGCGCCTCCCGCAGGAGTTCAGCATCGGGACAATGTTGTAAGCGACTGTTTGCGCAGTAAGCGGTTTCGTTGACGAAAACTTTTCAGTCAGGAGTTTAACCCCGTACTTCCGTGTTTTTTTCAGGGCGGATAGCCCGTGTTTTACGATTATCCTGTTTTCAGACACAAGAGGCACCATGTCGGCAATCGTCCCCAGGGTTACTATGTCCAGGTGGTCCTGCAGGAAAAATTTAACTTTTGTATTCCTTACCTGTTCCAGCCGTTCATAAACCTTCAGTGTGGCAAGTGCATCGTCCAGAGCGCGGTGTTGATGCATAGTTTCCAGACCCAGGTCCCTTGTGAGCGAACCCAGGGCATGCGACCTGAACGGGAAGAACTCTCTTGACATCGTGAGAGTATCTATAACGGTATTGTCAAGCGTTTTACCCATCGCCCTTTTCGCATAATGGTTTATAAAACCCAAATCAAATTCTGCATTGTGGGCGACTATGGTCGCGCTGCCTATAAAGTCAAATAACTTTTCAAGCGTGGATTTAATACCGGGCGCGCCGGCGCACATCTCCGCCGTTATGCCGTGTATCCTTATTACATCCCCCGGTATCCCCCTCTCGGGCCGGACCAGTGAATGGAACTTATCCCGGACAACAAAGTTCCGGACTTTAACCGCAGCTATCTCGCAAATTTCATCAATGGCGGGGTGAACGCCCGTCGTTTCTATGTCAAGGACAACCATATCCTTGTCGTAGTAGTCCTCATACGACATTAAAAGTCCCTGAGCCAGTTTCAGGGCGACCTCGCATCCGGCTATTTCCTTAAAAGGGTATCCGCTCCCTTTCATTTTCGGGTTTACGACCGCATCTGCGTCCAGGGGGATGACATCCGGCGGCTCATGGTGGTCGGTGACAATGACGTCAATACCTTTTGATTTGGCAAAAGATACCTCCAGGTGGTTTGACACGCCGCAGTCAACGGTTACAAGAAGCCGTACACCACCGGGACGGCTCGTGTATTTTTCAATAATGTGCGTGTGCAGGCCGTAGCCGGCTTCACAGGGTATATACCACTCCGGTTCCAGGCCGAACGACCTTAATGTATAAAGGAGGACGCACACCGCGGTAACACCGTCAACGTCCCTGTCGCCGTATATCAAAACCTTTTCGGAATTGTCAACTGCCTGCCGAAGGCGTCTCACCGCCTTGTCCATGTCGTTAAGAAGGAAGGGGTTTTCAAGGTCAAAAAAATTGGGGTTGAGGAACACGTCCGCGTCCCTGACCGAATTTATTCCCCTGTTGACAATGACGGACGCAACCGGCCGGGAAACATTCAATTTGTCTGAAATGTCCTGGACAATCGCCTGGTCGGGTTTTTTAATTATCCACTTTTTCGGAAGATGCGTCATTAACCGTTCCTCGCGTTTCTATAATGAAACTTCCCTTTCGCTCTAAATTTTTTTAACGACTTCCTCAAGGAGTTTTATCAGTTTGCCTGCGACTTTATTGCCCATCTCCATTACTTCTTTGTGTGAAAGAATCGTCGGACTCACCCCTGCCGCCATGTTTGAAACGTACGCCGCACACAGAAGTTTCATCCCCTGCTGGTGGGCAACTATCGCCTCTGGTACTACCGACATTCCGACGACGTCCGCCCCGAGTTTTCTAAACGCCTCTATTTCAAGGGGGGTCTCATAAGACGGGCCCCTCACGGCGACATACACGCCGGTGTGGGCGGTAACGCCCTGCGTCCCGGCAATTTCCATCGCCCGTTTGATGACATCGACGGTATATACTCCCGTCATATCCGGAAACCTCTCGCCAAATTGTTCCTCGTGAGGACCCCTGAGGGGATTATCTCCCATGAGGTTTATGTGGTCCTTTATAAAAACGATGTCCCCCGCTTTATAATTGGTATTTATGCCTCCTACCGCAGAGGTAAGCACGAGCGTTTTTATCCCCATAAAAGACATCAACCTTACCGGATATGTCACGTCCTGCATGGTGTATCCCTCGTAAAAATGCAGGCGTCCCTGCATTATGAGAACGTTTTTATTGAACAGTTTTCCAAGGACAAGTTCGCCCCGGTGGCCCTCAACCGTTGACCTGACAAAATGAGGAATATCGGAATAAGGTATCCTCACCGGGTTCTGGATTGAATCAGCCATCCCGCCCAGCCCCGAACCCAGGATCAGTCCTATCTCAGGGACTTCTTTTGTCTTTTTGAAAATGGAATCTTTTGACTCTTTAAGTTTTTCAATCGTGTCCATAATAAACCCCTTTCTTTTTTTGGTTTCCTTCAGCCATCCGTAATCCGGTGGAGCCGCCGGCCCGCTTCCGTGGTACCGTTAAAACTTCCCCGGGGTCAGATGCCGAGAAAACCCGCCATGTTTTTGAGCAACATATATATAACGCCGCAAAAGGCAGCCGTCGCCGGTATGGTAATTATCCACACGATAAAAATTTTCCCCATCATCTGCCACCTGACGCCCTTCACCCTTTCCCCGGCGCCCGCCCCTGTAACGGTTGAGGATATCATGTGCGTCGTTGACAAGGGGAGTCCGAAAATCGTGGCGACATAAATCACTGCGGCGCCCGATAACTGGGCGGAAAACGCATGGATGTCCCTTATGCGAAAGATGCCGGAACCGACCGTTTTTATAACGCCCCGCCCGCCGACAGCCACCCCGAGCGTAATTGCAGCGGCGCATGCAATAACCACCCAGACGGGTATAACAAAATTATCCGCCGGGGTTTTATAAAACCCGAGCACAATAAGTGAAAAAACAATTATTCCCATGGGCTTTTGCCCGTCATTCGTCCCGTGCGCAAGCGCAAAAAGCATGGCAGATGCAACGTTCATTATTCTGATAATCTTTTTCACCCGCGGGGTAGCGTTTTGCAGAAAAAAGTAAGTAACTTTTAACAGCAGAAAACTTGCGATTATTCCCAAAACCGGAGTCAACAACAGTACCATGAATATCTTAATGACGTTATCCCACTGGATACACATGGCGCCGTAACCGAAAAAGGCGCTACCTATAAAACCCCCTATGAGGGAGTGCGACGCCGATATGGGGAAACCGAGCACGGTGCACCATACGTTCCACAACGTTGAACCTATGAGCGCCGCCATGACAATGATTATCCCGCCTCCGCCGGCGATTAACTCCGGGTCTATTATCCCCTTGCTTATTGTCATTGCAACCGCCGTCCCCAGAAAATAGGCGCCTGCAAATTCGCAAACGGCCGCGCCGATTATTGCCTGCGCCGGCGTAAGCGCCCCGGTTGATATAACGGTGGCAATGGCATTAGCCGCGTCATTAAAACCGTTGGAAAAGGCAAAGAGCAACGCGAGTATTACGACTACTATAGCGAGTAAAAGCGTGGGGTCCATTTAGATTATTTCCTTTCTGAAACTTGCGCCGTTTTTCATCCCGTCTAGATTAAAGAAGTCGGCGATTGTCCGCCCGACATCGGAGAATGACCCGCGGACCCCCAGGTTAACGCCTTTTTTTATTTTCTTCCCATAGACAAGCAGAGGGACGTACTCCCTTGTGTGGTCGGTATGTCCGGTGTGACAGGGGTCACAGCCGTGGTCCGCCGTGACCATCAGGACATCGTCGGCGGGTAGGGCGTTTTGTAACTGAGGAAGAAAATCGTCAAACTCTTTAAGTCCGTTGTAGTATGATTTAACGTCCCTCCTGTGCCCCCACAGCATGTCAAAGTCAACAAGATTTGTGAAAATCAGGGTATGCCGGGCTGCCTGCTCTCCCGCGTTTTTAACAACTGAAAGAGTTTTTTCCATACCGTCCCTGTTGGACTTTGTGTGGATCGCCTTCGTTATCCCCCTGCCGCTGAATATATCTTCAATCTTACCGATGCCGGTTACCTCCCCGCCTGATTCTTTGATGACATCAAGCAGGGTTTCTCCCGGCGGTTCAATGGCATAGTCCCTGCGGTTGGCAGTGCGGGTGAAATTTCCCGGGTCGCCCGTAAATGGCCGTGCAATTACCCTGCCAACATTGTGCGGTTCAACGAGCATTTTCCTTGCAATTTCACAGATATTATGAAGTTGTTCTAAGCCAAAAATCTTCGGGTCTTCATGTGCGGCGATCTGAAAAACGCTGTCGGCGGATGTATAAACAATCGGATAACCCGTTTTGTAGTGCTGCTCTCCTAATTGCTTTATTATTTCTGTCCCCGAACAGGGATAATTCCCCAGTGTTTTTGTGCCGATTGCTTTCTCATATTTTTCAATTAAGTCCTTCGGAAAACCATTCGGGTATGTCGGCAGTGGCTTTTCAGTAATAATCCCCGTTATTTCCCAGTGGCCTATCGGGGTGTCCTTACCGCTTGATGCCTCCGCCATTTTGCCATAACAACCAATCACCTCGTCGGGCTGTTGCAAACCGGCTGGCAATATTCCTTCAGAAGGCAATAAATTGTAAAGACCCAATCTGGCCATATTCGGCAGATTAAAATTTTTTATCGCCCCTGCAATATTGCCAAGCGTATTCGCCCCGGCATCATTGTATTTTTCTGCGTCAGGCAACGCCCCCACGCCGACGGAATCAAGAATAATTAGAATGATTTTCATAA
>JAHJSO010000199.1 GCA_018830385.1 Elusimicrobiota bacterium
CCCACCCCCGCTGACAGGGTGGTGGCGATTGATATACTTGGGATTTTAATAATTGGTTTTTGCGGTATTCTGGCCGCGTTTACAAAAAAGGGATTTTTTATTGACCTGGCGATTGCATGGGCACTGCAGTCGTTTATAGGAACAATCGCCCTTGCAAAATTTTTGGAAGGACGCTCGTTTGATGAATAAGAGACAACAGAAAATTCTGACAGGGTATTGTTACGAGGGGTCTTATGAATGAAATTATCGGATATACGTTTATTGGCGTAGGACTGGCGTTTGATTTGCTGGGGTGCCTGGGGCTCGTGCGCCTGCCTGATTTGTATAACCGTCTGCAGGCCTCAACAAAATGCGTTACTTTCGGCACGTGCGGCATTATGGCGGGCATTTTTATAATGAATGGGTTCACCGCTGTCGGCATCAAGGCCCTTCTCTGTGCGGTATTCCTATTATTGACGGCACCCGTGTCAGCACACGCGATTGCCCGCGGGGCGCACCTTGCCGGGTTTAAACTCTGGGAAAAGAGCGTGTGTGACAAATACGAGGAAGACAAGAATAAATAAAGGAGATTGCCCCGCCGCAAGATGCAGGGTATCCTTACCAAACTGGAATGAAATATCCAAAACTGAGTGCATATATTGAGGAGAACAAACCCAGGTGAAATATCCGAAACTCCGTGAATTAAGGGAAGCAATAAAGGCGGTAATTAAGGGCCCATATACGACAAGGTTCCCTTACGAGCCGCACATTCCCGAAAAGAGATTCAGGGGAAGGCCTGTCCCCGACAAGGACGGGTGCATTGGCTGTGGCGCCTGCGCCGAGGTATGCCCTGCCGTTGCCATTGAGGTTATAGATGAAGTGCCCGGAGCCAGCGCCGGCCAGTCGGGGGCAGCCCAGCCGACTCGCATTCAGCCGACCCGCAGGGTTATATGGCATTATGACCAGTGCATTTTCTGTGCCCAGTGCGAGCGACTCTGCACCACGCAAAAAGGCGTAAAACTTTCCAATAAGGAATTTGACATGGCATGTTTTGACAGGAAAACCCTGTTTGCCGACGTCCAGAAGGAACTGGTGGTCTGCGAACACTGCGGGGAGATAATCGCTACGGAAGACCAGCTCCGTTGGATAGCGGAAAAACTAAAACATCAGGTCTATGGAAACTTCCTGGAATTTTCATATCTCCAAAAATTTCTTGGGATAGGGGGGCAAGCCCCATCCGGGCAATTGTCATCAAGAAACGACCTCTTTAATCTGGTCTGTCCGAAATGCAGACGCCACATCCATCTTCTTGACGAATACGGCAAATAATTGTATAATATTTTACCCCCGCATTTGTGTCATTGCGAAAAGCGTGTCATTGCGAGGAGCGTTGGCGACGAAGCAATCTTGTAATCAAAAGTAAGATTGCTTCGCTGTCACTCGCAATGACAGCAGGATGTCATTGCGAGGAGCGTTAGCGACGAAGCAATCCCATTACCTGCGTGGATACAGGCAAAATGAAAACCCTTAAAGATATAATCCAGAGAAAGTTGCTTGTCGTGGGAATCGGCAATGCCCTCAGGGGTGATGACGGCGCCGGGTGCGAAGTTGTCAACAGGTACAGGCGGGAGTACGGTGCCGGCAATCCGCGCATCAGAACGCTGGACGCAGGTACCGCACCTGAAAATTTCGTCCGGGAGATAATGTCCCCACCGCCGGAAACCATCCTGTTCATAGATGCCGCAGAAACAGGCGGCCGTCCCGGGGCAATACAAATCTTTACTGAAAAAGACATCGTCGGGGTGGGCATTTCAACCCACAACCTCTCGCTGAAAACGTTCATAACTTACTTAAAGGGCGCCTGGCCGGATAAAAAAAATCTTCCGGATATATATGTCGCCGGTATCCAGACGAAAACGACAAAGTTCGGAGAAGGGTTGTCGGAACCGGTGTCGTCTGCTGTTGACATTCTGGTCGGAGGCCTGGCGGAACCGGTGAGGGTTGCAGGGATATAAAACATGCATGAACTGGGCATAGCACAGGAACTTTTTAAAATAATTGAACACAAAGCAAGGGAACACGGACTCAAAAGGATTGGCAGAATAAAAATAATAATCGGTATCGCCAGCGGTATTGAGAAGGAATTTCTGGAACACTCGCTGGTTGACCATGTTTTGCCGGGGAGTATCGCTTCGTCCGCTGAGGTTGAAATTAAAATGGAGCCGGTGAAAATGGTCTGCAGGGATTGTAAGAAAGAGCTCATGATAGACAAAAAGGAAAATGCATACGGGGTTATGGCGTGTGATAAATGCGGCGGGCATTCAATGGACATAATTTCAGGAAAGGACGTTTACGTTGAATCAATTGAAGGATAACCGGATTAAATTTTGCCGGGCATAACGGGACGAAAGCAGATGTTGAAACAAGTTCAGCATGACAGGGGGATTAAAAATGATATCATACGGGACGGCAATAAAATCCGTACTTGAAAATACCCGGGAATTGGGATCTGAAAAGATAAACGTGCCCGACTCTCTCGGCAGATATATCGCAAAGGACGTGTACTCGGGGGTGGCACTGCCGTCGGTGAACAACTCTGCGATGGACGGGTTTGCAGTCAGGGCGAAGGACACGCTGTCCGCCGGACGTTCAAAACCGGTTATACTGAAAATCATCGGTGAAATAAAGGCGGGCGACGGAAAATCAAAAATAAAGGGGATAACCCCGCGGTCCGGAGAGTGCGTTGAAATTTTTACCGGCGCCACAATACCAGCGGGCGCCGATGCGGTCATTCCGATAGAAGATGTTGAGAGCAGTTCTGCGAGAAGCACCCCCGCGAGAATAAAAATTTTCAGACCGGCGAAGAGAGGTCAGCACATAAGATACCGAGGAGAAAACGTTTCAAAAGGCGAAAGGGTATTACTGAGGGGGCATCTCATCAGGCCGCAGGAGATAGGTTTGTTAGCCCAGATGGGCATCAGCCGGGTTGATGTTTTTTGCAGGCCGCGGGTTGCGGTGCTTGCCACAGGCAACGAACTTGTCTCCGCAAATACAGGAAGGATACCCCGTCGCATTCCTGATGGTAAAATAATAGATACAAATTCATGGACGCTTTATAATTCCGTGGTCTGTGCCGGAGGCATCCCGATACTTCTGGGAATAGCAAAGGACATAAAATCAGAAATCAGGAAGAAGATTCTTGCGGCGATGGAGCCTGCACTGAAGCCAGCCGGTAATATCCGCACCGGGAAGCCACCTGTAAATATTTTATTGGTTTCCGCCGGTGTTTCCGTCGGAGAGCATGACTATGTAAAGGATGTCCTGAAGGAAACAGGGATTATCCAGAAATTCTGGAAAGTCAGGCAGAGGCCGGGTCAGCCGCTCTTTTTTGGCGTCTGTAGAGGCGTGCTAGTTTTCGGTCTCCCTGGGAACACGGTTTCAACCCTGCTATGTTTTGAGCAGTATGTCCGGCCGGCGATGTTAAAAATGCAGGGAAGCAAAAAAATCTTACCCCGCCTCGTGGTCGCAACATCCGAAGAAAAGATTGATGTCCAGCCGGGGAAGACCAACTTCTTAAGGGGGATGTACACCCTGCGGGACGGAAAATATTTTGTGCGTCTTACAGGCGGGCAGGGTTCCGGAATACTTAAATCAATGGTAAATTCAAACTGTCTTATTGTGTTGCCGGAACGGACTGCTGTCGTCCGGCCCGGCGGCAAGGTTCTCATTCAGCCCACTTGACCGAGTAGGTCAATCTAACGGTTGACAAATAATTTGTAATGTGCTACAATTATTAGAAAGGTGCTACGATTGCCGGCTCACCGGCGTGTATATGCGTGTTAGCCGTGTTGCACGCACCGGCGCAGTGAAGAAAGCACAAGGCGGACACATGGGAAAACTATTCAGGTTCGGGGTCTCTTTGGAAAAGTCCCTGCTTGACAGGTTTGACAAACTTATCGGAAGAGAAAATTATACCAACCGTTCGGAAGCAATCAGGGATTTAATCAGGCAGGAGTTTGTCCGGAAACAGTGGGCCGAAAGGGGAAACGTCGCGGGGGCAATCACTCTCGTTTATGACCACCACAAAAGAGAATTGTTGGAAACCCTCACACACATCCAGCACGATTATCAAAAAATCATCATTTCAACGCAGCACGTCCACCTGGACCACCAGAACTGCCTGGAAATAATCGCCGTTAGGGGCAGGGCGACGGACGTGCAGTTACTTGCGGACACATTAAAATCAATAAAAGGGGTAAAGCACGGAACTTTAAGCATGTCAACCACGGGCAGGGAAATGTTTTAGGTAACGGGACATGCGCAGGCCCGTAATATTTTTTTGCCGTTCGGTGGCACGAATTGTAAAATAGTAACAAAAAAGGAGGTAGAGGTATGCATATCAGCGAAGGTGTACTGCCCGTTGGCTGGGCGGTTGTGTGGTATTCCGTGTCAGTTCCCTTCCTTGTCGCCGGCTTAAGCGAAATACAAAGGAAGAAAAAGGCGAATCCGATGTACGTAGTTCTTGCCAGTATCGCCGGCAGCGCTGTTTTTGTATTTTCCCTTTTTCCCGTCCCCATACCGATAGTAGGGACATGTTCGCATCCTGCCGGGACAGGGCTCTCAACCCTGCTGTTGGGACCTTTTGTGAGCATCGTGGTTGCATTTTCCGCCCTGTTGATTCAGGCGCTGTTTCTTGCCCACGGCGGTATTTCTACGCTCGGGGCGAATACAGTCGCCATGGGTATCGTCGGCTCGTTTTCCGCTTTTCTCTTTTATAAATTGGCCAGAGGACTCAAACTCCCGATATTTGTATCCGCTTTAATTGCGGGAGCCGCAGCGGATATATTTACGTATTTAACGACTTCCGTCATACTGGCGCTTGCATTACACGGCACAACCCCGGTTTCAACGGTTGCGGGAAGTATTTTTATCGCCTTTCTGCCGACCCAAATTCCGCTGGCTGTCCTTGAGGGTCTGGTAATCGCAGGTATAATTGTGTACGTAAAAAAGAACAGGCCCGATATACTTGAAAATACGGGCATAGTGAGGTGAAAAAATGAAACGTTTAATCTTCGTTTTTGCGGTTATATTCGTAATGGCGGCGGGATTGTTGGGCTTGTGCGTCGCAGCTGCCGAAGAGGAAGGCGCCTGGCCCGGTGTGGACGTGGCGGTGGTAGGAAAATACGCCGAAAAATACGGCCGGCCTCCGCGCCCCCCGCTGATTAACGTAGAGGGGGATGCGCTGCTGTTTGCCTTCACGCTTGCAGGCACGGTAAGCGGTTTTATATTCGGTTACAACTGGCGTAAACTTTTTTCAAAATAAGGAATCTTACGGGCAATACGGACTGAACGTAACAAAGATATGGAGGCTGTAGTGAGCGGTACGCTGGGAATTGCCGGGGCTATCGTTGCCCTTTTGGTTTTTGGTATTAAAACGGGGTTCGGTATGGCGGCTATAATTTATAATAAAGATTTTCACATCAGAAAAAAATTATTACTTATATCCGGGATACTCCTGATTCATGTTATTCTCTTTGCCTGTATCTATGCCCTGTTGACGCATTTTTACCCGTCGCATTATTTGAACCGTCTGCCGGTAAGGTTACGTTCCGGCATGACAATGTATCTGGTGATTGCCGCGGGACTTTTTATCTGGGGAATAGCGCTGCTTTTTCAACGCCGGCAGAAAACGCCCTTTTTCGTTTTACCCTGTCCGGTTTGGGTGGCGACGATTTTTTTTGCTGTTTTTCTGGCACATAGCGCGTTCCCGTTTTCGTTGTTTTTTACCGCGGTGGTTCCATTTGGAATTTTTATTGGCATTTCTCTGGTAACCATAATGGCGCTTTCCCCTTTTCGTAAAAGAATTGAGGCAGTAAGTCCTGATTTTGTCGGTCTGGTAATGGGTGCAGGCGCAATTTATTTTTTTCTTACGGCTGGTATTGCCCCCGTTTACCGGGAATCCGTGGAGGTGTACCGGATAGTATCTCAAAGCGGTAACGAGAATCCGGCTGTCAGATCAATTTTAATCTTCATAATGGCGTTTATTGTTCTTTTTGGTATCGGTTTTTTAAAACGGCACAGAAAAATAAATTTTTCAGGGAAGGAGTAAATTTATGAATCTGCTAGGATTATTGCAAACGATTATTTACACCATTTCTTCAGGACTTCTTTACCCGGTAATGGCACTTCTGGTCGTTCTGTTTGTTTGGATGGTTGTTTTTGCCGGGGGATTTTTTGCCGAATGGCTGGGGAGGAAACGCATTAAGAGGAACGTGGACATTGCGCAGTATCTGGGTCAGATTCAAAGAGAGCAAAAATTGCCGGAGAACGTAAAGATGCATCTGCCCCCGCAGGTTAATGTTTACGTTGAGAAACTCGTCGCTCTTTTAAAGGAAAACGACGATTTTCTGCAGGAAAAAGTGGAGGCCTTAATTCAGGAAAAGGAAATGGAGTTGTCCAAAGAGGTGGACCGTATCCGGTTGGTCGTCCGCGTCGGGCCAAGCCTTGGCCTTATGGGAACACTGATTCCCATGGGGACGGGGCTGGCGGCTCTAAGCCGTGGCGATATGGTTGCAATAACGTCCAGTCTTATCATTGCTTTTACGACTACCGTAGTGGGTTTAGCCCTGGGCATCCTCGCCCATTTTTTTACCACCGTAAAAAACAGGTGGGTACAGGAGGATATCAGGAACATTGAATTGATTACCGAAGCGATGACCAGGAGTATAAAATGAGATATTTAAAGAAACGGCGTTTTTTCAGGGACGCAGGAGAGGATGACGACCCCATGAGCGGGGTTGCCAACCTTTTTGACGTCGGGCTGGTTTTTATCGTCGGGTTGTTCCTTGCCCTGATGACCGTTTACCGCATTATGGACTTTTTCTCGGAAACCAGCGAAATTACCATTATGAAGAAGAATAAAGACGGGCGAATGGAAATTATCTCCAAAAAGGGCAGAGCCATCAGTGTGGAAAGGGTTACCGATAAGAAGATAGGCGGAGAAGAAGGTGTCCGGCTGGGGACGGCATATCAGTTGAAAGACGGGAGAATGGTTTATGTGCCGGATGAATAAGCGGTGGTTTATCCTTGGCCTTCTTTTTGCGGCGGTACCGGTTTATTCCTCCTCTGGCAAAGATAAAGTAAAAATTACCCTCCTCGTCGGTGAATCCGATTCCTATAAAGTAAGCCGTGGAATTTCCGATGCCGCCGGAATCCCGGCAGTGGACGAAAAGTACGATTTTCATCTTTACACCATCCGTGACATCAAAGAAGGAAAGGTTACCCGCGGGGTCGTTGCCCGCTCCGGAATCCTGCTCATAGACACGATGTATTCCGAGGTCACCGGTTATGCCTTAAAGAATGCCGATTTCAAAACTACCGGGGTTTACAGCGTGCGCGAAAGAGGCAATGAGATGACAACAGAAGCAGATAAAATCATATTTGACCCACGGTTAAAAGAGTATTATCTGACCCCCGGCAGGGAAAACGTAAAAAACCTGCTCCTTTTCCTTCTCAATCGCGAGTACGGAGTTGACGTAAGTTTTGGGAAACCCTTAACCCTTCCGGAGGAATTTTTTTTCCACCCCCGGGCCGGGAAAGTCTTTAATACCTTTGACGAATATTTGGACTGGTATAAAAAACGGGGGCATTATAAAAAAAGAGGTTTCTGGGTAGGGGTGGCGGATTATTCGTCCTACGCCGACCCACAAAATACCGACAAGGTTGTAAGTATGCTGATATCCTCTCTGGAAAAAAATAATATCAATGTCCTGGCCGGAGCCGCCCACCCCTCCAGGCCGGAAGATCTCTTTTTTGACGAGAGCGGTAAGAGCCGCGTGGATATCATCTGCGGGCTGTGTTTTAAGATGAGTGCCACGGCTACGGAGGAGACCGGCAGGAAATTTATGAAGTTGGGCGTGCCGGTCCTCAACCCGGGCAGGGTTCAGAGTACAATTTCTGAATGGAGAGAGTCGCCCCTGGGGTTAAGCCCGTCGGAAATCAGCTGGCAGATATGCGTGCCTGAATTCAACGGACTTATTGAGCCGTCGGTCCTGGGCGGCAGGGTAATGCTGGAAGATAAACGCACCGGCAAGGCGGTTTACGACACTGCCCCCATTAAAGAACACGTTGAATTTTTCGTTAAACGCATAAAGGCCTGGATGAATCTGCGGACAAAACAAAATAAGGATAAGAAAATCGCCATTATCTATTGGAACCACCCGCCCGGCAAACAGAACGTCGGGGCAAGTTACCTTAACGTTTTTAGAAGCATTGAAGGCATTTTAAAAAGGATGAGTGAAGAGGGCTATAATACAGGGAAGAGTTTTCCCACGGAAGAAGAAATTAAAACTCTTGTTTTAAAAAGCGGGTGCAATACCTGTTCGTTCGTCCCGGGCGGTATTGAAGATTTGCTCAGAAGCGGCGGGGTTATCCGTTGGCCGTTGCAGGATTATTTAAAATTTTATAACGGGCTCAATCCGGAGTACCGCAAAAAGGTGGAGGAACAATGGGGAAAGCCTGGGGAGTCGGGCATTATGTTCAGGGACGGTGAATTCGTTATGCCGTGCATCACCATGGGGAACGTAATACTTATGCCACAGCCGACAAGAGGATGGGGCGAAGACCATGTGAAAAATTACCATTCTTCTGCGGTCTGGCCGCACCATCAGTACACAGCATTTTACCTCTGGCTGAAGAATGAATTCAGTGCCGACGCAATTATTTCGCTGGGAAAACACGGGACGCACGAATGGCTTCCGGGAAAACAGGCGGGCCTAAGCCAGTCCTGCCCCCCGGAGGTACTAATTCAGGATTTGCCGAATATCTATCCGTATATCGTAGATAACGTTGGAGAAGGAATACAGGCAAAACGTCGCGGACGCGGTGTAATCATAGACCATCTTATCCCGGTTCTGAAAGAGGCGGGGGCATATCACGAATACCGTGAATTAGCCGTTTTGATTGATGAATACAATGATACCGTACCACGCAGTAAAGAGTTAGCGGAACAGAAATTTAACAGGATAAAAGTTCTGGTGAAAAAACTCGGACTGGACAAAGACCTCCTCCTGAAGGAGATAAACGAAAAATCCGTAGAGAAAATTGAACATTACCTGCTTGAGTTGCAGGAGATAAACGTACCTTATGGACTGCACACTTACGGCGTATCCCCGCGGGGGGAGGCCCTTACACAATTCAGCCGGCTCATTAAGGAAAGGAATGAAGATATTCCATTAAACGAAATCAAAGAGAAATTAGCCCTCTGTCATCTGGAGATGGACCGGCTCATTGCTGCCATGGAAGGCAGATACGTCCCCGCAGGTGAAGGTAACGACCCATTAAGGAACCCGGATGCCATTCCTACGGGCAGGAATTTTTATGGCTTTGACCCGGCAAAGATACCTTCAAAAGATGCCTACGCACTGGGTAAAAAACAGGCCAAAGAGATAATCCGGAAATACCTTGAAGAAAACGGGAAGTATCCGGATAAGATAGGGCTCATCCTGTGGGCCACGGAGATTCACCGCAATGAGGGAGCCCAGCCGGGCACCGCCCTTTATCTTTTGGGTATGAAACCCGTGTGGGATAAGAATAACCGGGTTGTCGGTACCGAACCCATTCCCGGTAAACTTCTTGGCAGACCCAGGATAGACGTGCATCTGCAGGTGTCCGGGCTTTTCCGGGATTCCTTCCCAAACGTTATACTCCTCCTGGACGAAGCCGTGCGTCAGGCGGCCCGAATGAAGGATGTAGAAAACTTTATTGCCAGACACAGCCGGAAAATAAAGACATATCTTACTGAAAAGGGTTACAGCGGGGAAACCGCAGAGGAGTTAAGTCATACCCGCATCTTCAGCGAAGAGCCCGGCACCTATAGGACGAAGTTACAGGAACTGGTTCCGGACAGCGGCATCTGGAAAAACGACGAAGAAATTGCCGACGTGTTCATCCGTAACGTTTCTTTTGCCTACGGCAGGGACCACTGGGGGGTTCCACTGGAGAGCGTCTATAAGAAAGGCATTGAGGACGTAAAGGTAACCATGCACACCCTTTCCTCCAATCTTTACGGGGTAATGGATAACGACGACGTCTTTGCTTATCTGGGGGGGCTCTCTCTGGCAGTTAAAAGAGTGGCAGGCGGATATCCTGACGTTGTGATATCCGAGCAAAAAGGTGCTGGTGCCGGCCGCATTGAGGACGTTGAACGTGCCATCGGGAAAGAGATGGCTGCCCGGTATCTGAATCCGCGGTGGATTGAAGGGATGATGAAAGAAGATTATGCCGGCGCAAGGGAGATGTTTAAGTTTCTGGAATATATGTGGGGTTGGCAGGTAACTACTCCTTTTGCCGTTAATGAATCCATGTGGGAACGCGTCTATGAGGTTTACGTTGAGGATAAATACGGCCTCGGGATAGGGGAATTTTTTGATAAAGCCAACCCCTGGGCGCTTCAGTCCATGAAAGCCAGGATGCTTGAAGCAATACGCAGGGATTACTGGGATGCCCCGGATAAAGTCAAAAAGCGTCTGGCCATGGAATATGCGGCAGGTGTTATTGAAAAAGTGGTTGCCTGTTACGGGCAGCTCTGCAGTAACCCGGATCTGAACAGGATGGTATCGGGGCTGCTTTCTCCTGAAATGGCAAAACAATTCAGGGCGGTTGTCTCTGCGGAAAGGAATATTGAAGGATATGAAATGGTTGAGGAGAGGAAGGAAGAGACAAAACCGCTTTCCTCCGGGGCGGAATGGGCAGTAATAATAATTGTTTTCATTTTTATCGGATTACTTGTTGCAGGGTGGTTGCAAAGAGAATGGGTGGAATGGCGAGAGTATAGGGGGTGATGCCGAGGTGAAAGGCAAAGATAAAAAGCAACCCCGCTAAACGGTTGAGGAGTAGCGGGGCGCCGGTGCTTAAGTGTCCCGATAAATCGGAATGAGAACCCAAGCCCATAGGAATTATACTAAATTTGCGGGCTAAAAACAAGTGTAAAGGAGAACATAAAAAATGTTAAGAAAAAATAAATTGCAAATTTTGACAGTAGGAATTTTGTTGATTGGTTTAGTTCAGGTTGGTTTAGCAGAAGAAACCGTACCAACTTACAAATTAGGTGAGATAGTTGTTACTGCAACAAAGTCAGAAAAAACCCTGATGGATGCACCGGGAAGTGTAAGTGTAGTTAAAAAGGATGAAATTGAAAAAAGAAATGTGAAGGATGTGGATGAAGCAATCAGAATGGTGACCGGGGTTTATGACCGGAAGCGGAAAGGTTTTGCCGATACAATGCCTTCTATAAACATTCGTGGTATTTACGGGACAGACAGAAACTTAATTTTGATTGATGGTCAGCCGGTATCGGAACATGTCTGGAGAAGATTTCCTCTTGAATTGGTGGAAAGAATAGAGGTTGTAAAGGGTCCATTCTCCTCTCTCTATGGTGAAGGTGCAATGGGTGGGGTTGTAAATGTAATTACTAAAAAGCCAAAGGAAAAACTGGAACTGAAATTGAATACAGGCATAGAAACATTTAACAGCCGGAACTATGAAATGCTCTGTTCCGGCAAGTTAAAAGGTTGGTTCTATTCTGCTTCAGCAAGAAAAAGACAGACCGACGGTTATCCGAGTGTACTAACAGTAAAAAGTGCAACAACGCAAACCACAAAACCTACCGCTGGTACTGAAGTAACTGGTTGGGAAGAAACAACTGATAAGAAGGGAAGCGAAAGATTTCTCATCGGTGATGCTGGAGATAATTACTATAACGATATTTCTTACAATACGAAACTTGGCTATGAGTTTTCTTCTGTTTCCAGAGTTCAATTGGACTTCACCCGGACCGACTATGAATACGGGTATAAAAACGGGAAAAGTTATCTTCTGGATACTATCACAGGGAATGTAGTCAACAAAGGTGATGTATTTTTTTATGACAGTGAAGAAAAAAAGTGGAAAGTTGTAAAAAACATATCTGAAACGGACTTTGAAAGCAGTTATGGCGGGAATGTTATTGACTTGCTTAATTTTTCAGGAGAAACAAAAATCAGCGATATTTCACTAAAGAGTTATTTAAGTTATGACAAAAACGATTACTGGTGGGTTCAACCATCTCTTACTGCTGCTTATATTCAACCAAGTTGGGGTGAAAAAACAAGAGGAGAATTGTTAGCCAGTAAACCACTTCCATTAGAGCAGATATTGACAGTTGGAATAGAATTAAGAGAAAGCAAAGATGAAGGTGAGTATTATAATCTTACTGATTGGAAAGATAAAAATACCAGGACCGATTTAACACAAGAGCGAAGAGGAAAAACATCTATTTTGGGATTGTACCTGCAGGATGAGATAGGTCTGTTTGAACCGTTTACTATTTATCTTGGCGGAAGATATGACAAGTGGCAGGCATCTGAGGGATACAATTTCATTATAAAAAACGGGTCAACAACTACTTGGACTTTTGACAAACGGGATATTGATTGTTTCAGTCCGAGGATTTCTCTCGTGTATAAAGTCAGTGAAGATACAAGAGCACGGTTTTCAATCGGGCGGGCATTTCGTGGACCAACTTCTTATGATATGTATCGTGGCTGGGAGTATATTTCTGCTGGTAAAAGAATGGCAACTTTATCTAATCCGGATTTAAATCCTGAAAAGATTACTTCTGGTGAAGTTGGTATTGAACAGGTATTTGCAGAGAAGACATCAATCAAGGTGGCTTATTTTCACAACAGGATGAATGACTATATCTATACAAAAACATTCACCGAAGATGAAGTAAAAGAATATGGTCAACTGCATTATGGTACCACTAGTTACTACAGTGAAATCAGTCAAAAGCAAAACATTGCCGAGGCAAAAAGTGAAGGTTTGGAATTGGATATAAGAACAAAACTGTCAAAAAATCTTGATGTATTCGCTAATAGCACTGTAATGATGACGAAGGTGTTAAAAAATCCAGCGATGAAGACATCGGAAGGGAAAAAACTTCCCAGTATACCAGAAATGACTTACAATTTCGGGCTGGACTGGACACTGGCTGGTCTTGAAGCAGGTATCGTTGGTCGTTATGTAGGAAAAGTATATGGCGACGATAACTCGGATATTGCAACTGGTGTTTATGGTGGATATGACCCATATTTTGTGGTTGACACAAAAATTTCTTACAGTCGGGAGATCGCCGGATTTTCTCCAAAACTTTCTCTTACCTGCGACAACATTTTTGATGAAGAGTACTATCAGTACTATAAATCACCAGGGAGAACATTTAGTGTTAACCTGAGTATTGGCAGAAAGTTCTAATGGATAAAAAGAACTGGCTCTGGATTTCAATTTTTGTTGTTTGTGCATTTGGGATAAGTTTTGTCCTGAGTAAAACAGCAAAGAGAATTACAGGGGAGAGGGACATATATCTCTCCCCCTGCCCCATCAGGATTGTTTCTATTGATTATTATTCAACAGAAATTTTATGCGACCTCGGTGTGGTTGATAAAATTGTTGCTATCGGTAAATTAAAAAAAGAAAGTCCATACTATCAAATTCTTAAAAGTAAACCACCTGTTGGTGGTGATATGACAAATGTCAATCTGGAACTTCTGCTTGGTTTTAAGCCAGATTTAGTTTTCTGCTGGAAAGGTCAGTCGGATATTTTGAAAGAGAGAGGATTAAATATTTTTCCTGTCGGCACATATGATGTTGAAGGAATAATGAAGTTAGTTAAAGATATTGGTGCGATAGTTGGGAAGGAAAAAGAGGCGAAAAAAATTGTTTCAAATATGCAGACAAGGATAAATGTAGTCGCAGAATTTATTCTGCAAAAATTAAAAAAAATTAAGTCCCGACCTTTAGTTTATTTTGAGGCACATTCATTAGGTAAAAGCAGAAGTTCCGGCTCACTTACCCATGATTTAATCACAAGAGCCGGCGGAATAAATATTGCCGGGAGTGAACCGGTTGCTTTCCCGCTTCTTTCACAGGAGTTTATAATTACAAAAAACCCGGATGTAATTATTGTGGAGGACTACGGTGCAACACCTGAAGAAATAAAAAAAAGGGATGGCTGGAAAAATATCAAAGCAGTGAAGAATAACCGAATTTTTGTAAGCCCTGGATATTTTACCGGATATACACCCCGTTGCCTTGATGGATTGGAGCAGTATGCGAAGTGGTTTTATCCCGAACAGTAGCGGTGCGATTTATCGCACAAGATAGTGTAGCGGTTTGATTTATCAAACAATATGAAAAAGAAACTAATTTTACTATTTCTCACTGCAGGACTTATCCTAACATTACTGTTAACTCTAACTCTCGGACCTGTTCATATTACAGTGAAAACTGTAATAAAAATATTGCTTTCTAATATTTTTGATATTCCCCGGACCTGGCCTGACAATTTTGAGCAGATTATACTTAATGTCCGATTGCCAAGAATATTATTAGGTATGTTAGTAGGAAGTGCTTTAAGTATTTCCGGCTGTGCGATGCAGTCAATTTTCAGAAATCCAATGGCTTCACCTTATGTCTTAGGTGTTTCTTCCGGGGGGGCTTTTGGTTCTTCAGTAGTTATTGTTTTAGGAGCACCCCAGGTCTTAATAATGCCGGTTGCATTTTTCTTTTCGCTGCTTGCTGTTTTTCTTGTTTATTATTTAGCAAAAACAGGAACAAAAATTCCAGTAGAGACACTGCTTTTAGCCGGCATTGCTCTTTCTCTTTTCTTTTCTGCACTTACATCCTTTATTCAATATGTGGCAGCGGAAGGACAACTTCGCGAGATTATCTTCTGGCTTATGGGAGGGCTGTGGGCAAGTAACTGGAATAAGGTTTTAACAAGTTTTCCTATTATATTTTCGGGTACAATATGTCTTGTATTTTTCTATCGGGAATTAAACATACTTTTAATTGGTGAAGAACAAGCGCAGGATGTAGGTGTGGAAGTGGAAACTGCAAGAAAAATTATTCTTGTTTTAGCAGCACTTGTAACAGCAACTGCAGTGGCGGTATCAGGAATTATTGGATTTGTGGGCTTGATTATTCCCCATATAATGAGAATCATTATTGGGACCGACCACCGTTTCCTTCTTCCGGCATCCTGTATTTGCGGCAGCATATTTCTGGTCTGGGTTGATACTTTTGCTCGCACATTAATTTCACCCACCGAACTTCCGGTAGGGATAATCACTGCTTTAATCGGTGTTCCATTTTTTCTTTTTTTATTAAAAAGAAGAAAAAGATTGAGCGGCTTTTGATATGAAATTAAAAATTTTGGATTTAAGTTTTTCTTATGACAATGTAAAAACATTAAAAAACATTTCTCTAAATGTAGAAGGTGGAGAAATTTTAGGAATTATTGGTCCTAATGGTTCCGGCAAGACCACGCTCCTTAAATGTATAAACAGAAAATTGAGACCAGAAACCGGAGCGGTCTTGATTGCCGATAAAGATATTCTGAAATTTAGTCGTAAAGAAATAGCTAAAAATATAGGCGTAGTTCCTCAGATTTCCTTTATTTCCTTTCCTTTCACTGTTTTTGATATTGTTATGATGGGTAGATATTCACATCAGTTAAGGTTTAAAAAAGAAACAGAAAAGGATACATCTATTATTTGGCGTTCTCTGGAAATTACTGGTATTAAACATTTATCTGAAAGACCCATAACTGAAATTTCAGGGGGTGAATACCAGAGAGTAATTATTGCCCGGGCATTGGCTCAACAACCAAAAATTCTTCTTTTAGATGAACCGACTTTACATTTAGATATAAACCATCAATTAGAAATACTGGATTTAGTTTGTAATCTTGCCCGTAAAGAAAAATTAGCAGTGGTTATGGTTTTGCATGATCTCAATATGGCTGCTCGTTTCAGCGATAAGTTATTGCTTCTGGAAAAAGGGAAAGTTTACGGTGCTGATTTTGTTCAGAATGTTTTAACCTGCGAAAATATAGAAAAGGTTTTTCAGGTAAAGGTGAAGATATCGCATGATTCAGAGACAAATATATTAAATGTTAGCCCTCTTTATGTTATCCCTCCTTCGGTAATTAAGAATTAAACTATGGAAATTTTTATTCAGATATTATTCAAAACAATAAACTGTGCTTTACCGGTATTAGGGGTGATGTTCATCGGTCTTTTTGGTGCTGAGGTTTCACTGCAATTGGGTTTAATGAAGAAATTTGAACCATTGAACAGACCACTGATAAAAATTTCTCATCTTCCACCGGAAGCGGGTCTCGGCTTAGTTGCCGGTATTGGTTCAACACTGGCAGCTAACAGCATGCTTGCCGGATTTCATAAAGATAAGCGAATAAGCGATAAAGAAGTGATTCTTTCTTCACTTCTTAGTTCAACCCCTGTTTATATCAAAGAGACATTTACATATCAGTTGCCTGTAGTTTTCCCTGTCCTCGGAGTGTTTGTCGGAATGGCACACCTTTTAATTTTCTGGTTTTCAGGATTAGTAAAACTTTTTCTTATAATTCTTGTTGGAAGAAAAATTCTTCCTGCCCGATCAATAGATAGCCCGATGGACTGTCCTGATGATAAAAAGCATCTTTCAAATAATTTTAAACAGATTATCAAAAGAGCATTTAAGAATCAAATGAAACCGTTTATGAAAATTGTCTTTATTTATATTTCAATAACTTTTATTATTCTACTTTTATCTCACTTTGGAATATTGAAAATTATTGAGTCGCAGGTTACTCCTTTAACCTCCTGTATCAATCTTCCGTCAAATATAGTTACGCCTGTGGCCACTTATATTATTCATCCTATTGCGGGAATATCTTCAATGGGAACATTGCTTCGTCAGGGAGAAATAACAAATTACCAGACAATCGTAGCTTTGCTTTTAGGCAGTTTAATTTTACTGCCTGTTTTATCGCTTCGTGGACTTTTACCAAAATATATTTCTCTTTTTGGTTTTCGGATTGGAACTATAATTATTTTAATTTCTACGGGAGTAAGCGTTTTTGTCCGGGGAATAATTCTTTTAATTTTAATCTATCTCGGAGGTTATTGTGGATAAGCCGTGGTTTGGATATTACTATAGAACACAAGAGCGAAAGAGCACCAGAGCACAAGAAAAAGTTGGGATATTTTTTCCGCGTTCTTTGTTAATTAAAAATGATTTGGAACTAATAGATTTATTGATAAAAAAACTTGAAGAAAAAAACATTTTGCCGGTGGCTGTCTTTGCACAAAAAAAGGAATACGGAGGAAAGGACTGTCCCGGCCTGGAAGCAGGACTTAAATTATTAAAAGGGGTGGATTTGATTATTAACTGTGAATCATCTTTTCTTATTCAACATGCGATTGGAAAAGAAAATGAAGAAACCATTCTGGATAAAATCGGGGTTCCGATTATTCAGACGGTATATTCCAGCTCAAGAACAGAAAAAGAATGGGAAGAAAGTCCTCAGGGAATAAGTCCAACTAACCAGATTTACTGGGTGGCCCACCCTGAATTTAACGGAGCAATAGAGCCGATTGTTGTGGCGGCAAAAGAAAGTAGCGGTCGGATGCATCCGACGAAGAGTGCACAAGAGGATACATATGGCAGGAGAAAACCAATAGAAGAAAGAGTTGAATTTCTAATAGACAGAATTAGTGCATGGTTAAAACTATACAATCTTCCGGTAAATAAAAGAAAAGTTACATTTCTCTTGCATAACAATCCCTGTGCGGGGGTAGAGACATCAGTTGGTGGCGGGTCAGGACTTGATACTTTAGAGAGTGTAGTCAGAATGATGAAGGAGATGCAGAAAAAGGGTTACAATGTAATAAAGTGCCCTGAAACAGGCAAAGAGTTAATTGACCTCATTATGAATAAAAAAGCAATCAGTGAATTTCGCTGGACCACCGTGGAGGAAATAGTAAAAAAGGGTGGTGTAGTAGAATTTATCACAATGGATAAATATAATCAATGGTTAAATAAACTTTCCCATAATGTTCGGGAAAAAATGGTTAAGGATTGGGGCGAACCACCGGGAAAGAGTATGGTTCATAATGGAAATCTTGTTGTCACCGGCCTTAAATTCGGGAACATACATATTCTGGCAGAACCCAAAAGGGGCTGCTATGGTGCAAAGTGCGACGGGGAGGTATGTAAAATTCTTCATGACCCAAAAATTGCCCCGACCCACCAATGTCTTGCTACATATAAATGGGCGCAGGAAAATTCTGATATGATTATTTCAGTGGGAACACATGGATATATTGAATTTCTTCCGGGTAAATCAGTTGGAATGAGTGCGGAATGTTTTCCTGAAATTATTACGGGCACAAAACCCCATCTTTATATTTATACAATTAAGAATCCTGCAGAAGGTATTCTTGCAAAACGCAGAGCATATGCGGTAATAATTGACCATATGATTCCGGCGATGAAAAAGTTTGAAAGTTATGGAGAACTTACTGAGATTGAAGAACTTCTTGAACAATACCAGAAAACAATAGATTTAGATGAGCATCAAAGAGGCGAAGTTATCCTGGACGAAATTATTAAATTATCGCAGAAAAATAATTTAATTGTTCAAGACGATTCTGCCGCCGCCCCTCAACAGATAATTAAGATTTTACATGAAAAGATAGAACTGATAAAAAGTTCAAAAATAAATATCGGGATGCATATTTTAAGTAAAGTTCCAATAAAGAAAGGAAAAGAAGGTTTATATTCATGTATCATAGAACATACCAAAATAAGGAAAAATAAATTTTTTGAGAAATTAGAAATGATAAAAAGAGAAATACCGCAGGTTCTTGCGGGAATAGAAAAAAAACACATACAACCAGGACCCGCCGGACTTATAACCCGGGGTAAAATAGAAGTGCTGCCAACAGGAAGGAATTTTTATTGTCTTGACCCTCGCACTATACCTACCAAAGCTGCCTGGCAGGTGGGTATCAAAATGGCGGAAGGATTGTTAAATAAATACCTTAAAGAAGAAGACAGATATCCAGAAAATATCGGAATGGTTTTATGGAGTATAGATGCCTATCGTGCCGATGGAGAACAAATTTCGCAGATTTTATATCTTCTTGGAGCGAGACCTATCTGGGCAGAAACAGGTGTTGTTAAGGGAACGGAGATTATTCCATTAAAGGAGTTAAAAAGACCTCGGATAGATGTAACTATCAGAACAAGCGGTATTTTTCGTGATACTCTTCCGCATCTGTTTGAACTGTTGGATGAAACAATACAGAAAATTGCCTCACTGAATGAACCAAAAAAGATGAATTTTATAAAAAAGCATGTTCTTGAATATATTGAAAAACATAATTGTAACGGTCGCATTCATGCGACAAAAGATACATCCGAATCTTGGCGGCAGGCCACCTATCGTCTTTTCTGTGCACAACCCGGCACTTATGGTAATGGGGTTAAACTGATGATTGCTGCCAGCGCATGGAAGACAATGAAGGACTTGGGTGAAATATATATTGAAAGAGGCGGCTATGCTTATGGTAGGGAAATTTTTGGTCAGGTTGCCTGTGAAGAATATGCGCACAGGTTAAGTTCAGTTCAGGCGGTCTTTCATAAATTGGAAACGGATGAGACAGACCCGCTCGGCTGTTGTTTTTATGATTTTCAGGGTGGAATGTATTCAGCGGTTAAATCACTCTCAGGAAATAGTCCAAAGGTTTTATGGGGAGATACCCGCGACCCCCAAAAACCTCAAACAAGAGATATGAAAGATGAAATAGAAAGAGCGGTACGAACACGATTATTAAATCCTGAATGGATTGAAGGAATGAAAAGACATGGATATAAAGGTGCAGGCGATATGGCACATAAAGTTGTGGCGGTCTATGGTTGGGACGCCTCAGCAGAGGTTGTAGATGACTGGATATTTGACGATTTGACAAAAAAATATGTGCTTGACAAGGAAATGAGAAAATTTTTTGAAGATAACAACCCCTGGGCATTAGAAGAAATTTCAAGAAGACTTTTAGAAGCAGAAAAAAGAGGTGTCTGGAAAGCAGACCCACAGGTGTTAAAAGAATTACAGGACAATTATCTTGAAATTGAAAGTTGGATGGAAGAAAAAATGGGAGATGCTGAAGGAGAATATCAGGGTGGTAATGTTGATATATTAACCAAAGTAGAAGTTGAAGGATGGACAGAAAAGACACATTTTAATATAGACGATTTTTTACTGTACAAGCCCCCCCGTTTTGATTCGCTTTTGCGAATGCAAAACGAATCAGGGGGGCAAGAAAAGTCATTGCCGAAGGCGATTTTCTTGAAAACAGGAGGCAAAAAATGAGCTGCAGAAAAACAATATTTCCATTCACAGCGATTGTCGGTCAGGAAAAGATGAAGAAGGCACTTATATTAAATGCAATCAATTCTCTTTTAGGCGGTGTCTTAATTCGTGGAGAGAAAGGAACCGCTAAATCTACTGCAGCACGTTCTTTAGCCGATTTATTACCTGAAATAGATGTCGTAGAAGACTGTCCCTTTGGATGTAATCCACATAACATTTATGAGATGTGTGTAAAATGTAGAGAAAGATTTGAAAAAGGAGAAAAATTACCTGTTGTTAAAAGAAAAATAAAGGTCGTTGACTTACCACTGGGGGCAACAGAGGACAGGGTACTGGGAACACTGGATATAGAAAAAGCAATAAAAAAAGGAGAAAAAGATTTTGAACCAGGTCTTCTGGCAAAAGTAAACCGTGGAATATTATATGTTGATGAAGTGAATCTGCTTGATGACCATCTTGTAGATATTCTTCTTGATGCAGCAGCAATGGGTGTAAACATTGTGGAAAGAGAGGGCGTTTCTTATTCACATCCGGCTAAATTTATTTTGGTAGGTACAATGAACCCCGAAGAAGGAGAGTTGCGGCCGCAGCTTTTGGACAGATTCGGGCTCTGTGTTGAAGTTCACGGATTGACTGACCCCGAGAAAAGGGCAGAGGTGGTAAAAAGATGTATAGAATACGAGAAATCACCACACGAATTTGAAAAGAAATGGGAACAGGAACAGATAAACTTACGGGAAACAATTATTAAAGCACAGGATATTTTCCCTTATGTGATTTATTCTAATGATATTTTAAAACTTGTAACACAGATTGCAATTGATATGGGAGTGGATGGTCACAGGGCTGATATTGCTATGATAAAAACAGCCCAGACAATAGCCGCGTATCATCAGAGAAAAGAAGTGACCGAAGAAGATGTTAAAGAAGCAGCAGAACTTGTATTACCGCACAGGATGAGAAAAAAACCATTTCAACAGCCACAACCTAACCAGGAAAAAATAGAACAATCAATCAAAAAGCAAAAAGAAGAAAAACATCAGCACAAAAACACAAAATCACCGACACAAGATAGCGAACAACAAAACGAAAAGAATAACAACAAATCGCCAGAATCCAATACATCGCAGGAAGTTAATTTTGAAACAGGAAAAACATTTTCTGTGAAAAAATTACAACAGGAAAAGGATAGAATAATAAGGAACATTTCAGGTAGAAGAAGCAATACAAAAACCAATTCAAAATCCGGTCGTTATGTGCGTAGTAAAATTCCAGAGCACAGGAGCACAAGTGCACAAGTGCATAAGTTTAATGATATTGCTTTTGATGCTACTTTGCGGGCAGCAGCGCCTTATCAAATCAGTCGACAGTCCATAGTCAACAGTCCACAGAATGAAAACTGTGGACTAATTATAGAGCCACAGGATATTCGTCAGAGAGTAAGAGAAAAGAAAACGGGCAATGCAATTATTTTTGTAGTTGACTCTTCGGGTTCAATGGGAGCAAACGAGAGAATGACAGAAACAAAAGGAGCAATACTTTCACTTCTGATTGATGCTTACCAGAAAAGGGACAGAGTTGGTTTTGTAGCTTTTAAAGGCGATAAAGCAGAGATATTGTTACCATTAACATCAAGTATTGAACTGGCAAAGAAACGACTTGAAGAATTACCCACCGGCGGAAAAACTCCTTTATCCAAAGGATTATTGACCGGTTATGAGTTATTTCAAAATGAATTAAGAAAAACACCCAATGTTAAACCTCTGCTGGTTCTGATTACAGATGGAAAAGCCAATGTCGGTATAGGTAAAGAAAATATTTTTGAAGAAGTCAAAAATATTGCAGGTAAAATTAAAAAATCAGGTATCAACTCAATAGTAATTGATACAGAGTCCAGTTTTATCAGTTTTAATAAATCGCTGGAGATTGCTGATGCGCTTGGAGGAAAGTATTATAGATTAGAAGATTTAACGGTAAATAATATCGTCAAAACAGTGGAAGAATTTATCAAAACCTGAAAGGAAGGTGAAAATTTATGTTTGAATTTTTCTTAAAAGGCGGGATTTTAATGTGGCCGATTTTGTTGTGTTCGGTGATTGCAATCACAATTATACTTGAGCGTTTCTATTATCTTAGAAAATCGGAAACTGATATTTCTAATTTTTTACTTGGGCTGAAAAACTTTGTGAATGAAAAAAAGTTAACTCAGGCAGAACTGGAAAAAAGAATTGCTCTGATGGGTTCACAGCAGGTTCGTGAATGGGAGAAGAATTTGAGAGGTTTAGCAACTATTGCTAATGTTGCTCCCTTACTGGGGTTGCTGGGCACAGTTTTCGGAATGATTAGAGCATTTATGAAGATTCAGCAGTTAGGCGGACAGGTAGATGCAAGTGTTTTGTCAGGCGGTATCTGGGAAGCACTGCTTACAACCGCTGCCGGCTTAACCGTGGCAATTCCTGTTCTAATTGCTTATCATTATTTTGAAGGTAAAGTTGATAATTATTCAAGTCAACTTAAAAATTCTGTTGGTGAATATTTAGAATCATTAAGTGGGGAAGAAAGTGGAATTTGAAGGTAGGAAAAAAGTTAGGTTATTCTTGAATATAACTCCCTTGATTGATGTGGTATTTTTACTTTTAATCTTTTTTATGCTTTCTTCGCATTTTGTCAAACCACAGGGAATTAAAATAAACTTACCAAAAGCACAGACATCGCAGCCGGAAACGGAGAAGTGTATTATTATATTTATTTCTCAGGACAATAAAATTTATTTAGACCACAAGCCCGTGAATATAAAAAATCTGTATGAGCAATTGAATAGCAAAATAGAAAAAATAGCAGAAAAGAAAGTTGTTCTCAAAGCCGATAAAAAAATTTCTCTGGGTTTAGCGGTAGAAGTAATAGATATTGCCCGTCAGTCAAAAGTTGAGAATTTAGTAATTTCTACAGAGCTGACAGAATTAAAAGAAAAATAATGTTAGAAAATAAAATAACCGGAATTAGTTTTTTTCTTTCTTTAACAGCGCATCTTTTGTTTTTATCCCTGCCGGCAATAAATTCACTGACTTCATATAAATTATCTCCGATGAAGATAGAAGTCAAAACAGAAAAGTATGCATCTCTACCCAAGATAAACCACACAGGTGATGAGAAAAAAATCAAAGAAGTCACAGAAGAATCTAAACAGATTGAACCACTTCATAAACTTCAACCCGAAGAAGTAGTAATGGAAGCACCCCTTAAAGAACTGATTGAAGAAAAAGTAGAAGCGATTGACCCTAACCAAGAGGCAATGCTTCGCTTTCAGGATATAGTCAAACAGAAGATTGAAGAAAAAAAAGAATATCCTGCAGAAGCAAGAGGGCAAGGAATAGAAGGTATAGTTTATCTCAGATTTACAATTCTATCAGATGGACAAACAGATAAAATTAAAATAATAAAATCTTCAGGATATAAAATATTAGACCAATCAGCAGTTAATACTGTAAGAAAAGCTAACCTCTTCCCACCTCTGCCAGAAGAACTGAATATACCTTGTGTTCAGATACAAGTGAATCTCGTTTATACCTTAAAATAAATTTGGTTTTAGGGGGATTCCACCTTTGTGATAAATCAATCTTACAAATACAGCGGGTGACCCCCGCCCCAAAAACTGAGCCACTTGAAATTAGAGTTTAGAAGTGGTAAAATAAGCCAGAGGGGGTAAGGGGAAAAAACAAAAGAGATGGTGGCTAAAGCACTAAAAGATGGCGGACTTACGGGTTATGAACAGAGACAGCCATAATTTACTTATTCAAAATCGCCTTTACTGAATTCACACCAATAAATAGCGCTCCGTAGAGACACATCACTGTTGCAGATGTTGGCAAATCCCAGAAATAGGAGAGGAATGTTCCGACGATAACCGAAAGAACTGCAAAAGAAACGGATGATATAAAAATATATTCCAGTTTATTAAAAATGGACAAAGATACCAGCGGGGGAATTATCAGTGAGCCGAAAACAAAAATTATACCTCCTGTACGCATTGATAATGCAATGACAACGCCGATGGATATGTACAGCAGGAATTCATAAAGATTTGTTTTGAGTCCCACCGTAGATGCAGTTTCCCTGTCAAATGACACAAATAAAAATTCCTTGGCAAGGGCTATGTGCAGGGTAAATACGATTATGGACAGCACAAGCAGTGTCCATATATCAGATGTTGTAGTATATAGAATATTTCCCCCTATTAAGTCAATCCCCGCTGATTCAATTGCAGGATTCTTTACAATAAGTAGCACGCCGACTGCCGATGCCATTGCATAAACAAAACCGACCAAACTTTCATTTGTATATGACTCACTTCTATAGGGCTTCCAGAAGAAAATTGTTCCCAGAAGAACTGATATGAGTGACACAACATCTGTTTTCCATCCGAGAAAAAGCCCGAGCGCCACGCCAAGTGCTGCAATTTCAGAAAGCGCCAGTCCTATAAAGACAATTCTCCTGAGTATAATGTATATACCAAGGTAAGCACACAGCCCGCCAATTATAACACCTGAAATCAGGGCGTATCTGAAAAATGTTTCATTGAGTATTTCCATTTATATCCTCTGGGACAATATATTTCTTGTTATGTATTGTGCCTATTTTTACAGGATATTCATAAATTTGGGTTAGCATTTCTTCTGAAAAAATTTCTTCAAGTGAATACATCGCTGCTTTTTTATCTTTCAGAAAGATTATTTTGTGCGCATAGTTGAGAATTGTAAGCAAAAGGTGACTCACCACGATTACTGTAATGCCAAGTTCGGAGTGAATTTTTTGCACCAGTTTCAATATTTGTTCTGTGCCTTTTATATCCAGATCATTGGTCGGTTCGTCCAGCAACAGAAGATTCGGTTCTGAAGCAAGTGCCCTTGCAACGAGCACTCTCTGTCTCTGTCCCCCGGAGAGTTCACGATAGAGTTTATTTTTTAGGTCGTAAATACCTGTCACTGTTAGCACTTCTTCAACTTTGTTTTCGTCCCCGGGTTCTGGAAATTTTAAAGGACCTATCTTCCCATACCTGCCCATCATAACAATCTCTTTAACAGTGAATGGAAAGATGGTATCCAGATATTGTCTCTGTATTACATATCCAATCTTTATGTCCGGTTCACGGAAGATTTCACCCCTTTGTGGTTTCAATGAATTATTTATTGCCTTCAACACTGTTGTTTTTCCCGAGCCGTTCTGTCCGATTATACCGACAAAATCATTTTTCTGAATAGTGAAATTCAGTTTTTCCAGGACAACATTCCTGCCATAACCAAGATAGACATCTTTGAAGGTCATCATAGACCATTTTACCTCTCAATGAACCCCGTTTTTATCCCTACCCCATAAATAGTGTTTTATACCCTTCAGGACAGGAATAAACGGGGTGCAACAAACAGTATTATTAATGCCCCGTCCTTATTATTAATGCCCCATCCTTTAGGACATGAAAGGGGTTCACTTTTTCAGCGTTTCAATTATTGTATCCACGGTGTATTCAATATTTTCTATAAAAGTTGTTTTATTTTTTATTCCCCCACAGTAGATTGCAACAGTTATTTCTTTTATTCCCGTCCGTTCACTTACAAACTTTATTGGTTTCCTTGGATAGTAGGGTTCAGCCAGTATGAATCGGACATTTTCTTTTTTTATTGTGTCTATCAGTTTTGAAAGATGTGCTGGAGACGGAGGAATTCCCGGTTTTGGTTCCAGTGCTCCGACTATGTTGAACCCGAATGTGTCAGCAAAATATAGCCAGGATTCATGGAAAATGATAAAGTTTGTGCCGTGGAATTCAGATGTTTTTTGTTTGAGTTTATTAAAAGTTTCTTCAAGTTTTAACAGGTATTCGTTTTTATTTTTTTCATAATATTCCGCATTTTCAGAATCAACCCGCACAAGACCTCTGTATATGTTTTCTACAGCATTTTTAGCGTTTTCTAAAGTATATAAATATCCACAGGCGCCAAAGGGATGCACATCTCCCATTCTTTTGTCAACCCTGCTGCCAACGGGAACGGCCATTGCGTGACATCCATCCGCCATATCTATGTAGCCCGTTGCCCCGAAGAAAATATTTGGATTTCTGGCGGCATCAACCAGAGAAGCAAGCCATGCATCAAAGGTTAGTCCGTAGACAACCAGTACATCCGCTTTTTTCAGTTTGATGACTTCCGACGGTCTCGGCTCAAAAAAATGGAAATCATATTGACCATTGTGAATAGAATAGACACTAACCTTTTCACCACCAATTTGTTTAACAAAATCAGCCGCATCCAGCGTGGTTGTAACAACATTTATTTTATTATCCGCCAAACTACAAACAGAAAACACTGCAAGGCACAAAAATGCACCTGTAATTAAATTCAATATCCTTTTCATTTTAATTTTCCTCCTTGGCACTGTGGCCCTTTAACTGGAATCATATCAGTCCTCTAATCTGTGTGCGTGGGGACCCAGACCCCAGCTAATCTGTAAGAAAAACATATTCTCTTTTTCCCCGCTTTGTTCATTTCCTACAAACTTGTAATGTCCTCTCATATAAACAGAGTGTGAAAGATATCTGGTTGCAAAAAAACTGCCCGCCCAGTCTTCTATTTTGTTTTCATCTGAGAATAACCCGTCATAGCGGCTTCCTATTTCATAATATTGGTTGAATGAGAAAACAACCAGGGAATAAAAACCCGAGGTTATTTTTTGATTTGTAGTTTTTGTCCAGATATACTCATTCTGTAGTTTTAGTCGCCTGTAAACAAAACCAGGCCATTGGTATTTGTACGTGAATTCAATGTTTTCAATTGTATTACCATCCCCCTCATCCCAGGCGCGGCTGTATCCCGCAATAGATTTTATCCAGGGCAGGTCAACCGAAACACGGGAATTGTAGACCCTCCTGTTCCCGTCCCACAACACCAAAGCATGCGGGCAAAGAGGTTTTCCATTCAGCATACTGAAACTTGTTTTAAAGTAAATATCAAAAGGGTTTGGAACCAAAAAACTCAAGTTTACGCCGTCGTCTCCCCACGAATGGTGGCCGAAAAAGTGTTCCAAAACAAGCGGGGAATCTGAAAACGGGTAATGGTGAAGATGGAACCGGTTGATATTACCGAAGTCAACAAGTTTTCGTCCCGCAATTATCTGAAGTCCGAGTGGCATATCCAGAAACGAAATAAACGCCTCTTCCAATTCAATTTCCGTGGCCGGGCCGCCGGTAGAATAATCCTGGTCAAGCGCCAGAATAACATCTCCTCTTATTCCCGGATGTAAATAACCGCCGAGAGCGAATTCAACTGCACTTAACAGAAGTTTATTTTTCGCATTGTCGTCTTTTTCCCTGAATAAACCCCGAATATCTACTATAAAACTTAAATCAGGATTCATAATTCCCCCAAAGGAGCCAAGCGGGGTGCTGCCCTGTATTGTCCTGGTTGTTGTTTGTGAGTTGGTTATTTGAACAGACATTACAAGTAATATGAGTGGTATTATCCATCTGTTTCTTTTATAAATAGTGTACAAATATAGTATCTGGTTCATAATATTCTCCTTTAATAGTGACCTTTGCATATACAGTGAATACATTTCTGATGACGGAAAGATTGTATCCATTATTTTGGTGAACATCAATAAGATATAAAGTAAGGTCTTTAAAAAACTATTGGATTATACAGGCAGAAAGATAGGAGGGGCACGCTGCGGGGGAAAAACATCCGTCCTATATGATGATATAGAAACACCTGCAAGTGAGACACATATATGGTCTGGCAGGGTAGGTACTGCTACGGGGTTTTGATAGTGCATCAATTTTAATTTTTGTTGGAGAGTACAGATTGGGCATGGTGAATGAACATGATGTTCATTCAGATAGACAGTATCTTTTGGAATGAGTGATGGTAAGATAGGGTGGTTGTGCGAGGAAAACGAAAACGCCACAATCAAAAAATAGATTACGACTATCAGGGCTCTCATAATTTTATTATACAATAATTATTGTATTTTGTCAATATGTTTTCCAAAATTTTTATCGCCCTGTCAACATCTGTTCTGTCGGTTATGAGGGGAGGCAGAAATCTCAGGACATTTCCCTGCGTGCAGTTGATTATTAACCCGGCAAGGGCGCACTCATTAACAATCTTGTTGCCGGGTTGCTGGCTGATGCCCGGGGACGTGTCATTGCGAGGCGCAGCCGAAGCAATCTCTTCGTCCAGTGAGCCGCTGTCCGTTGGCCCATCAAGCAACTCCATCCCGAGCATGAACCCCGCACCCCGCACCTCTTTTATAATTTCAGGAAATTTGTTTTTTAGTTTAATCAACGTCCCGGCAAAATATTTTCCTGTCTCGGAAACATTTCTTAACAGGGCGTCATCACTTATCAGTTTGATGGTTTCTATTGCGGCGGCGCAACTTACGAGGTTCCCGCCGAAGGTTGACCCGTGGTCACCCGGGGCAAGAACATCTGCATATTTTTCTTTGACAACCGTAACGCCGAGCGGCAGACCGTTCGCTATGCTCTTCGCCAGCGTAAAAACGTCCGGTTCAACGCCGTAGTGCTGGTAGGCGAATAGCTTCCCCGTCCTGCCCATGCCGCACTGGATTTCGTCAAAGATAAGCAGTAATCCCCGAACGTCGCACAACTCCCGCAATGCCGACAGGAATTTTTTTTCCGCCGGATAGACACCGCCTTCCCCCTGGATCGGTTCTATAAACACAGCGACCGTCTTATTGTTTATCTGTCTTTTCACTGATTCAATATCGTTGAACCTTGCATACTTAAAACCAGAGGGCATCGGTTCAAACCCCCTGTGGAATTTCTTCTGTCCCGTGGCGGTGAGCGTGGCAAGAGTCCTGCCGTGGAACGAACCCTCAAACGTAATTATTTCGTAGCGCGACCCACTTTTTGTGCGGACGCCCCGGCCGGCGGCGTCTCCCCGTTTTATCGCTTGTTGTCCGCCGGCGGATTTATTCCCCCATTTTCTTGCAAGTTTTATTGCACACTCGTTCGCTTCAGCCCCTGAGTTTGATAAAAAAACCCTGCCCCTGCCATAACTTTCCCTGATTATAAGTTCCGCAAGTTCAATCTGCGGCAGGGTATAATAGATATTTGAAACATGCATCAGTTTTTTTAATTGCTCCGCTGCGGCTGCAACGGGTGCGTCAGGGCAATGCCCGAGGTTGCATACACTCAACCCGGAGAAGAAGTCAAGATATTTTTTACCCCTGTTATCCCAGAGGTATTTACCTTTCCCACGGACAAAAACGATACCCTGCCGTTTGTATGTCGGCAGTATGTATTTTTTTTCTGTCCGGATTAAATTTTTGGTGTCTTTTGATGTCAAATTTCGTCTCCGTTCCCGGCCCCGCTGCAGGCCTTTCTGATAAAACTCAGGACGGTGTCGCCGTATCTTTCTTCGCGGAAAACGCCGTAACCCTGCCCCGCGTCTATTTTTTCATTCTTGTGGTGCTGGGCTATTATGAGGGTCGTTTCTTTCGTAATGCCGGCGGCTGTCACGTTTCCGAGCATCTTGTTCGTTACAAAATTCCTGTAAGGCGCGCCGATGAATATTATATCAAAAAAAACATCCGCACGCAAATTTTTAAGCCAGCCCAGCCCGGCCGACAAATCCCTCTGGTATGCGACAGCGTCAATTTGCAAACCCAGCAGGGTTAAATTTTTATTCAGTAAATCAATTACACCCCTGTCCGAATCAATAAAGACGCAATACGCCGCCCCCCTTGACAGCGCCTCTATACCCACCGAACCCGTCCCCGCATAAAGGTCCAAAAAACAGGCACCGGGAATTTTCTGGCGGATGATGTCAAACAATGATTTTTTTACGCGGGCGAGTATGGGCCTTGTTATCGTGTCTTTGCCGCTGCCCACGGGCGATAATTTCCTGCCTTTAAGTTTTCCTCCGATAATCGTTACTGGCATTTTTTCAGCGCCTCAAGAAACCCTTTTGCCGTCTTAGGCGACATAATAACCCTAAAACAGTGCCTCGCCTTATTAGCGGATTCGTCCCTCATGAAAAAATCCAGTATAAATTCTTCCTGTGTGTGGTGGATCGCGAAAAAGTTGGCGAACCTTTCCGGAATATCGGCGGCGCGGACAGTTGTCGTGCGGCCGGGCGTTGCGTTGGCGGATGCCCCGCTCCCCGGTTTGCCCCCTGCCCCGCTTTCC
>JAHJSO010000200.1 GCA_018830385.1 Elusimicrobiota bacterium
AAACCGGCCATTTTCAAATATTCAAGGATTTCCGGATTGATAGAATCGCCTCGCGTTTGACAATCAAATTTCGCTTTCAGGTAAAACTTATTTTTGTGCATCAACGTGCATAATTTTTTTGTTCTGTTTTTGTTTACTGTGAAATCATCGTCAACGAACAATATATATTTTTGTTTATATTTGTTTATCAACAAATCAAGCAGTTCAATTACTTTTTCAGGATTTATATAGCGATATGTTCTGCCGGAAATACATCTTTGACTGCAGAAAATACAATTGTACGGACACCCCCTGGATGTGGCTATAAACCCAAAATTATATTTACCCAGATGTTTTTCAAACAGATGGTAAGGAAATGGTGGAAGGGAATCCATTGCGGGCAATCTGGCGTCCGGGTTGTGGATTAAGTTACCATGCCCGTCGTTGAATGAAATCCCCTGTATTTTTGAGTAGTCCTCTTTTCTTTTTATTGACTCATATAGCAAATTAAGGGTTTCTTCCCCTTCCCTTCTGACTACGATGTCCACATGACCGGTTTTAAGCGCCTCTTCCGATAATACGGTCGGGTGTATTCCCCCCAGTATAATCTTTGAATCAGGATATTTTTCCTTTAGCATTTTTGCAAGTTCATATGCTCTGGAAATACCGGCAGTAAGGCATGAAACACCGAATATGTATGGAGCGACGGTGTCTCTTGAATATTCATCTATAAGTCCGGAATTAATTGGCGTGATGTTTTCATCTATTATTCCGACCTTTCTGTTCTGGCTGATTAAATATCCTGCCAGGGAGCCGAGACCGATGGGCACATACATCGGGACATACCGCGCAAACTTACCTAATTTTTGAACCTGAGGGTTTATCAGAATCATTTATTTATCCGCCGTTTAGCCGCCCGGGTCTAATTTTAAAAAGTCCTTCAGGAATTTGGACATCACCGCTATGTAATGCCCCTTTTTTGTATTCTTATATCGCCCGTTTTCTATGACAATACAATTTGATTCAAGTATGTGATGCAGCCGTCTTTTAAAAACATCATCAGGCGGGTATTTGTGTTTCATTTCCTCGTAAGAAAGTTTTTTTGCGGGAGATGTTTCAAATTCAATCATCATCCTGCCGGTAATGGTGCGGTCAATGAAAAAATAAAACTGGCAGTAGCCAATGAATAAAAAGACATACAGGATGTACCCCGTTATAAAATTAAGTATTTTTGAAACAGACAAAACAACTCTGGAAGTCAAAAGCAGGTCGGCGGGTATTAGCATAAGGATGTTTACCGGGATTAGAATGTATGCTAATACATAGCCGAGCGTGAACGCATAAAAGGTGATTTTTATTGTTCTGAATCTCTCTTTTATATTGAATAGATGGAAAATAATTATGTGTATTATAAAAAACAGAATAAAACATAAAAAGCCAATAATTAATCCTTTTAACATGTTTTTTGCTCTTTAACCGCCGGGCCAGACATTCAGAATTTTCTTTGATATTCCGAACAAATTTGCTAAACAGCGTCCCTTTGTCGTATTTCTGTAGTAGCCCGCCTCTTCAACGATGCATCCGGATTCAACCATGTGTCTGAAGCGTCTTCTATAAATCTCGTCGGGCGAATAGACATTTTTCAGTTCTTCAAAAGAGACGCGTTTTTCCGGATGTCTTTCCAGTTCAACCATTACTCTGAGAGAGAGAGAACGATCAATTATAAAATAAAACTCGCCGTAAGACATAAAAAGAAAAACATACAGCATAAAACCGGTTACAAAGTTGAGAACTTTTGATATGGCCAGGACTGTTTCGGATGTCTGCATCGGGTCGGCGGGTATTAGCATAAGGATATCCCCGGAAATTAAAGTATAAAGGACGATATAAAGAGGGATGAGTGAAAGGAAAATATTTCTTATTACCCTGAACCTTTTTTCAAATGGACCCCGATAGTGGAATACAATGGAGTGCAATATAAGGAACAACATGAAACAAAAAAAACCTATCAGGAGTCCTTTTAGCATTGTTTTAACCCGGGCATTACTTCATAAAACTCTGAATTAATTTTATCATGTCAGAGGGTTGTATGGTTTCTTTATTGCCTAAATACTGTACCGCGAGGGATCCTGCGCAGTTGCCTACAAAGGCAACTATTTCCGGATGGACATTTAAATAGGTTAAGGGGGATGTAAGAGCCAGGACGGCGTCCCCTGCACCGATCGTGTCAACGATTTTCCATGCCAATGCGGGGACCCTGTATAAACTTCCTTTACTGTAATATAAAGAGCCTTCATGTCCCAGTGTTGTATTTATTTTGGGGCATTTGAGTTGTAGGGCGATTTTTTTAACCATATCTTCTAAATTGCCGTGCTGGTCATGGCATGCCAGACGGATTTCTTCGTGGTCTAAAACAACATAGTCAGCCCTCGAGTATTTGGTTATCAGATTATATCCTAAATTTGCACTATTGGATTGAGCCATCACCACCAGGTAAGGAGAGTTGTTGCAGAGAATATTAACAATTCCATTTGTTATGAACCCATGTCCGAAATCAGCGGAAATTACCATGTCATATCCGCCCACCATTTTGTTGAATAATTTTATTACATCCTTTTCAAGTTCAGGGTTTATGGGCTGTTCATTTAGAGAGCATATTTCAAACATTTTTTGATTAAAGACGCGTTCAAGGAAGCGGGATTTTATTATTGTGGATCCATCATCGCGATAACATGGAAATAATTTTATATTTTTTTTCAGACGCGTCCTGATAAAATATTCCTTGGTATTTTGTTTACCTAACAGCCCTATAAGACCCACTTCCTTTACAAATCCCGCGATGTGATTTGCCACACACAGGGCGCCACCCGGGTATGTCTCCCTATGAGTAAATTTTGATGAAACAACCGTTGATTTTGATGCCCGCTGAAACAGATGACAAAAATTATATTCATCAATGATGGGTTCTCCTATGATTAACACTTTAAGTTTTTTTAACCCTTCAATTGCATCCAAAACATCCTCAAGGGTGAACTTCTGCGTAAAACCAGAAAGGAAGTGTTTTATTTTGTCAGGCAGGATGTCAAAATGGTCTTTAAGGAGTTTTGTTGAGGAGAATATCTCTTCGTCCGTAAAAATAAGTTTCCCGCCGATTGATTTGACCACGGATGCTTCCCGGTCAAGTCGCCCGGTTGCATCGCTTTTTACCGATTCAAAATCGCTACCTTTGACATATAAATCGGGCCTGATGGTTTTCAATGTTTCTTCGGCAGTGGGCCATTGATTTATAGCGACATAATCCGCGCAGTCAAGAGCAGCGATTGAGTCCGCCCTTTGTTTTTCGTTAAAGACAGGTCTGCCCGGCCCTCTCTTTATATAACAGTCGGGCGTGATGGTTACAACCAGAACGTCCCCCATCTTTTTTGCCGCCTGCAGATGTTTAATATGGCCGAAATGCATTAAATCAAAACAGCCGTGGCAAAGGACAATTTTTTTGCCCTGTTTTTTGATTTTAGTTATTATTTTAGAAAGGGTATTTAAATCTTTGATTTTGGTTGACGGTTCTATTTTGCTCACTATTTTTCTCCTTTTATTAAATTATACATTTTTTATGTTTGTAAATCAAATAAAATTTATATGTATTGGGGGTTCACCTTTTGGTTTTTCCAAGGTGGTATTTCCGTGTTTTAAGTCCCACAAAAACTCATTTACCTTATGTTGAAGGCAAAGAGTCCCACACATTGTTTTAGCATCAAAATTATCTAAAGCAATAAAATTCATAACCTCCCAATAGCGTTCGCTGCGCCATATCTCTTTAAAAGATTTATCTACAATGTTACCAATGTGATATCTTTTATACTTTCTGTTGAACAACATACCACAAGGAGCAACAAGTCCTGAACCAGAGAATTGGGTAATAAAAGGTGGGCCATAACATTGGGAATATTTACGTTTCCCTTCACTCAAGATTTTTGACCATTTCACTTTCACTAAGTAGCCCTCATCAGAATATCCTTCCGCTTCTTTTAAAACATTAACCAATTCAAAATATTTAGAGTAATTTACTCCTAAACTACCTTTTTCATCATCACTGCAATGCTTAATGATTGAATAATCAACTCCCAGTTCCTTGCCAAGTTTAGCAAAAGGTATAATCTGGCCGACAAATTGAGGGAGTAAAACCATCTGTAAACCCAAAGTAACAGAAAGATTTTTTTCTTTTTTTATTCTTACCGCTTCTTTTATAGTGTTAAGTACTTTATAAAAATGTTCTTCCTTGCATCCCATTATTTGAGAATAACGGAGTGGCTCCGCAGCAGAAATATTAAATCTAAGATATGTTAAACAAGGCAAAATTTCTTCTAATTTTTCATCTTTTAATAAATAGCCGTTTGTTCCCAATGCCATATCCAGTCCATTTGCTTTGCCTCTTAATATCGCATCATATAAATGTGGCGAACAAGTGCTTTCGCCGTCACTGACAAAACTTATTGCTTTCACACCAATTTCAGTAGCATCGTCAAGGAATCTGAAAATTACATCTTTTGTCATTCTCTTTTCGTCGTTTGTTTGTAGTTGGCCATAGCAATAAATACATCTGTAGGTGCACCTTCTGGTCAGTGAACAATCTATGGT
>JAHJSO010000201.1 GCA_018830385.1 Elusimicrobiota bacterium
CATGAAAGCGCGGGTTTCGTCCGCAGGACACTGTCTGAACCGGGAAAAGGCAACAGCCCGTAGAGACACAACCCAGGCCTGACCATTGAATAATGCGACTCCGGGAATTTAATTATCGCCGAAGAACTGGCTGCATGAAACTCTATGCCATTGAAACGCATGCCCTTTATCGCGCTCGCTCCTTCTTTTACGGCGCCCACGACCCCGTCAAACAGGCGAATCTGCTCTTTAGTGAAAGCGTCGTCTGAATCAGCCGCCGCGAAGTGGGTAAAAACCCCTTCAAGACGGACGTTCCTGCATTCCTCCATATTCCTTAAAAACCCTTTGACCGCGTCGGGAGATATGCCTATCCTGCCCATACCGGTATCAACCTTTAAATGGAAAGGCGCCACCCTGTTTAATTTCCGGGCATACCCGTCAAGGACCTTCAGCCCCAACACGCTTGCTACCGTAGGCACAAGCGAGTGCTTCAGCACTTCCTTAAAACTCTCAAAGGGATAAAGCGTCCCCAGAATCAAAACCGGGGATTTTATCTTTGCCCGCCTGATACTTATACCCTCCTCAACCGAACTCACGCCGAGAAAAACCACCCTTGACGGCTGTGACTTAATGCAGGCGCGCGCCACCTCAACAAGCCCGTGACCGTAGGCATTCGCCTTGACCACGGCCATGACTTTCGTCCGGCGGGAGATGAAACCCGCCACCTTCGTAACATTGTGTTTTATGTTGTCAAGTGAGACCTCAACCCATACAGGCCTTGAAAAATTCATTGCGCCCCGCCCTTTTCCAATCTTTCAAACTTGGTAAACTCCTTGAAAAACTTCATCTCAATCTCGTCCGTGGGTCCGTTACGTTGTTTCGCCACTATGATCTTCGCCTTGCCCTCAAGGTCCTTGTCGTAGGCTTTATACATCTCTTCCCTGTATATAAACACCACAAGGTCTGCGTCCTGTTCAAGCGCCCCCGACTCCCTCAAATCGGACAACTGCGGCCGCCCGTCCCTGCCGCGTTCCTCGGGCCTCCTGGAGAGTTGCGAAACGGCTATGACTGGTATGTTAAGGTCTTTTGCAAGTTCCTTAAGGCCCCTGGATATTTCAGAAATCTCCTGCTGCCTGTTTTCAAACCTTGAACCGCCCTTGAGCAACTGCAGATAGTCAATAACAATCATTGAAAGCGTCTGTTCTTTCGCCCTTAAATCTGAAAAGAGCCTCCTGGCTCTGGTGCGGATTTCAAGCACGCTTAAATTTGATGAATCGTCAATGTAAATCGGCGCGTTATATATCTTGTCCGCCGTCGTAGTGATTACAGGCCATGATTTTTTTGATATTATCCCCTGACGCACCTCGTGGGAATTAACCCACGCCTCCGAGCAGACCATCCTGAACATCAGTTCCTGCTGGGACATTTCAAGAGAAAAAATACCGACGGGCTTCTTGTGTTTCATGGCAATACTGGCGGCTACGTTCATACAGAAGGACGTCTTGCCCATCCCGGGCCTGCCCGCTATTATAACAAGATTTGACGGCTGGAAACCGGATGTCAATGCGTCCAGTTCGGCAAAACCGCTCGGCACGCCGATAACCGCCTTCCTGTCCGTCATAAGGGATTCTATCCTCTCAAGGATAAGCGGCACGAGGGTCTTCGGCGTTGAGAACCCGCGGTTATCCCCCGCCTGCGAGATTGCAAAAATTTCCTTTTCGGCGCTGTCAATCAAATCGGAAACGTCGTTACTGCCCTTGTATGCGGCTTCGGCTATTGACGTGCCTGCGCGGATTAATTCCCTCAATAATGACTTTTCCCTAACAATCCTGGCGTAATGTTCCACGTTCGCTGCGGTTGAAACGGAGTTTATTAATGCGGCGACGTACCCCACCCCGCCGACGTCTTGTAGTATCTTTTCCTTCTTAAGTTCCTCGGTTACGCTGATGGTATCAACGGGAAAGTTCTCAACGTAAAGTTTTTTTATCACCCCGAATATACGCCTGTGGGCATCGCGGTAAAAATGGCGGTCGTCCAGAATTTCAAGGCACCTCTCTATCGCCTCCTTCTCAATAATCATACAACCCAGCACAGCCATTTCCGCCTCAATGGAATGCGGTATTACTTTGTCGGGAATTATTTCAACCATAATTGTAACACCTCTCACCGTGGGGTTCAAGAAGTAACTATTCAGTTACCCATGTGTTGTCATTGCGAGCCCCGAAGGGGCGTGGCAATCTCATTTTACTGTCATTGCGAGCCCCGAAGGGGCGTGGCAATCTGTCTTCAAAGTAGAGATTGCTTCGTCGCTAACGCTCCTCGCAATGACACCTTTCAGTAAATAGTTGCGTTCAGGACTCAACAACCCAGACCTTAATCTTCACGTTTTCAAAAACCTGCCCGGGGAATTTTTCTGACCGCAGTTTAACGTCAACGAAATAAACGCCTGTTTCCTTAAACGGTTCATCCAGCAGGATGTCGTGCTTGTCAATCTGCATCCCCGTCTCTTTATTCAGCATGTCGGATATGTCCTCTTTGGTAATGCTGCCGAAGAGTTTTCCCGTTTCACCCGTTTTTGCACCTATGTTAACGGAAACCTTTCTAAGTTTGTCAACTGTATCTTTCATTTTGAGCCGCTCCTGTTCTATCCTGTTCAGGAGGAGATCCTTTTCCCTCTGCACAATCTTCAGGTTTTCGGGCGTAGCAGGAAGAACCAGTTTTTTCGGCAATAAATAATTCTTGAAATACCCCGGCTTTACCTCTTTTATGTCCCCTTCCTGACCCAATTTATCAACCTTTTGTTTCAGTATTACTTTCATTTTGGATCCTCCGGTTGTCGCACCAACACCCGTGCAATATTTAACACAGGGATGTGCGAATGTGTGCCGAAAAGTTGCATTCCTCGTCAATAGGTATATGTAAAGGGCAACATAGCAAGAATCCTTGCGCGTTTCATCGCCTGCGAAAGGAACCTCTGGTGTTTGGCGCAATTCCCGCTAATTCTGCTGGGAATCAGCTTCCCCCTTTCCGTAATATATTGCCTCAACAAGTTTACGTTCTTGTAGTCAATGTCCGTCTTGTCAGCGCAAAACCTGCACACCTTTCTGCGGAATTTTCTCATCCTGCCGCCTTCCCGCCTGCCCTTAAAAGACGACCCGCCTTTTCCTTTTGGTTTTGGTTTGCCTTTATACATCTCTATTGCCTCCTGTCATTCTGAACCCCGCCCCCGCACCAGTATCGCCTCTCAAAACGGCACTTCGTCCTCAGACACGGGCGACTTGTTTTCCTCCGTCTCAGTCCCCTGCCACTTCGTTCCTTCCTGAATAACGTCCGCCTCGCCCTCACCATCCGGCACTGCGTCTTTTGTTTCCACTTTCAGAAACTGCACGCGTGACGCGACCACCTCAAGCACCTTCCTCGTTACGCCGTCCTTCCCTTCCCATGAGTGCGACTTCAGTTTGCCTTCAACGTAAACGGGGTCGCCTTTCTTCAACCTCTGGCTGCAAATCTCGGCGAGGTTTCTCCATGTCGCCACGGGCACGAAAGACGTCTCGTCCTGCCAGTTCCCGGAAACGTCCTTGAATCTCCTGTTGACCGCTATGTCAAACCGGCAGGCAGGCGTCCCTTTGCTTGTGTATTTCTTCTCGGCGTCCCTCGTAAGCCGGCCTATTAAACTTACATTGTTGTGTTCGGGTAATCTGATTTTTTGTGTCATTGCTGTCCCTCGTTTGGTTTAACGGCGGGCATCTGCTGTTCCGGATCTCCCGGACTATCCGCTTTTTCGGCACCCTTTTTGTTTTTGGGTTTACCGGTTTTTCTGACTGCGGTTTCTTTCCTCACCGTCAGGAACCTGAAGATTCCTTCGTTCATCCTGTAAAAATTTTCAATCTTGGAAACCAAGTCGGAAGGCGCCGTAAAATCAATGAAAACGTAAACGCCTTCTCTCTGCCCGCTTACAGGATAGGCGAATTTCCTTTTCCCCCAGTTGTCAAAAGCAATTATCTGTCCTTCTGCCTGGGTGATGATTGATTTGACCTTGTCGGCAATCGCAGAGACATCGTCGGCGGGTAAAACGGGTGAACAAACATAGATAGTTTCGTACCTATTCATCAAACTCCTCCTTTTTGGATTTTGGTTGTTCCTTTTAAGACAACCCTTAAGCCCCTCTTTGTTTGGATTGTTCCGTGCGGAGCAAAGGAGACCACAATCTGCTGTTATTTTACCATTTTTTCGGGATGTATGTCAATAGGTAGGTTAGGTATACCTTAACTTTTTTCTTGCTTTGGCGGGGTTCAGGTTGAGGAATTTGGTTTTGTTCATTTTCATATTGGATAGATTTTTATTTATCACTATCCTTAATAAAGCCAATCCTGTGTTTTGGTTTTCCCGGTGTACCCAGTAGCCCTTTCAGGATTTCAAATATGCGTTTTATCTGGTGGTCATGTTCCTGAATTTTACGCAATATATCTTTATGCGTTGCTAATACACGCCTCAGTTTTATGAAAGCACGAATTATTTGAATATTGACCTGAATTGCTCTTTTACTTCTAAGTACACTTGATAACATTGCTATGCCGTGTTCTGTAAAAGCATATGGCAACTTACGGGTGCCACCCCAACTTGATGTGCCAAATTGGCACTTCAAGTTATCAAACTCTTCTTTTGTCAGTCGGAACATGAAATCGGCAGGGAATCTCTCAATATTCCTGCGGAGCTGTCTCGTTAACTGCCTTGTTTGAACTCCATAAAGTTTTGCTATGTCCCTATCAAGCATTACTTTCTGTCGCCTTATTAAGAGGATTTTGTTTTCTATTACTTCCTGAGGTATCAGAGATAATCTTGTTTTAGGGTTCATTTTTTACCTAAACTACTACCTAATGTTTGTGCGTTTAGATAGTAAGACGTTAGCGACCATTTGGTGTCTGTCTCACGGGATAAAAATAAAATCTCACTTGCATAAATGTTTGTTGAAAAAGCAAATCCAATTATCAGAATATGAAATACTATAAGTGTTTTTTGAAATATCTTAAACATTTCAGAACGCCCCCAATGTTAACAACACTAGTTCATCCATAAAACCTTTACTGCCTCCAAATAAAAAACCACACTGTGCTTTTTTCACAAGTGTGGTTCTAATGTTTTCTTTTGCACCCCAGCCGAGCATTTTTATGGCTCCTGTGGCTCCGCACCCTCACTTTACAGCAGGGCTACCTATTTAATAAGTCCTATATGTTCACAGTAGGTCTGACTCCTTTCATCGCATCATAATTATATAACATTATTTAAGAGTTGTCAAGGAGGGGTGTGGTTTCGGGTGACGGGGATATCGCGGCGGAATGCTCGTAGCATGGCCTGATGCGTGAACCTGAACCAACGGCAGATCAAAATGTTTCAGCCAGTTCTCCACCCGTAAAGCATTTTCAAATCCAAGTGTTTTGATAACTATTCTTCTATACTCGTTGTATAAAGGATAATTTCTATTTATAGAATAGATTTTAAGATTCCCTCTTACATAACTTTTCAAAATCCCTTCTGTTTCCAATTCTCTAATTTTCTTAATAAGGTTCCTTTTATCAAGAACAAGTTTTCTTGATAATTCATTTACATAGAAACCATCTTTCGGATTAATAAAGAAATAATTTAACAGTTTTCTTGTTATCCCGGATTTTAAAGATATCATAAGCCATTTCCTTGTATTACACCGATGGGTGTAATATATTACACCTGTTTTACCAATAAAACCATGAATAACAAAAACTTTTTAAGTTACAGCCCCACCCGATTATACAATTTTTTGTGCGGTGAAGTCAATCGGGCTTAATCGCAACACATTCATTTTATATCTAAAAGCACCCTTGTATTCAGGGCTTTCGCTATATTCTTTAATGTAATAATGGAAATATTCTCCCGGCCGCTTTCTATCCGTGAAATCAACTGCTGGGACACTTTCAGTTTTTTGGCAAACTGTTTTTGTGTTAACCCTTTTTGATTCCTTATGCCCTTAATTCTGTCGCCGATACTTTTACACAGTTCGTCAATGGCTGCGGGTTTTTTCTTGTTGTTATTTATTTGGGTGAAGTTTCTTTCAGATTTAATTATAGACATGAGGACATTTTCCCTCGCATTTTGAAACTTTTGAAGACAAAAACAGAGTAAAATTTGGTGCAAATTCCTTATGCATTACCTTAAGTTTTAACTCTTGTAATCCGATTTTCATCTCCATCCTGTTATATGTCCTGTACCATCTTATTAAGCCGGGGATGGGGCGGTTCGGGGTGTCTCAGGCGATAAGCGGTTTCGGGTGACGGGGATATCGCGGCGGAAAGCAGGTTAGACGATGCGAGGTTTGGACAAGACGGCGCGTGGCTGGGCGCTGCTCTCATCCCTGCTGGAACTTTATCTTTATTATGTCGCCGTCCTGGACGGCGTATTCTTTCCCGACGGTTTTAATGAGGCCATGTTCAGCCAGCGCCTTTTCAGAGCCAACCTTTTCAATCTGGCTGAATCCGTAAACATCGGCCTTTATGAAGCCCTTTTCCATGTCGGAGTGAATCTTCCCTGCGGCCTGTCGGACGCCCATGCCGGACGGCACGCTCCAGGCGCTGACCTCGGTGCCGACCACCGTGTAGAAGGTTATCAGGCCGAGCAGGCGGGACGCCATGCGGACCATCTCCGGGATTTGCGTTTCATAGCGGAACTCCCTGCAGAAATCCCCCCTCTCCGACGGGTCAATCCTGTTGAGTTCATATTCCATCTGGACGTTCATCATGATAAAGTCGGATTTTTTAATCTCCCTGACGAACCTTCCGGTTTCAGGGTCTGTTTGCGGGGCGTCATCGTCGGTATTGAAAACGTACAATGTCTTTTTAAAAGTAAGGAAGTTGTATTCTGATAAGGATTGAGCGTCAAGGCCGGGTGCATCCCTCAAAGGGACGCCCGTATTGAGGACCTCGTACGCCTTTTGTAAAATATCCGATTTTATTTTTGCTTCTTTCAGCCCGCACCGCGCCTGCCCCTGAAATTTCTCACGGGCGTTGTTCAACTGCTCAATGTCGGAGAGTATCATTTCCGTTTCAATAATCTCTATTTCTTCGCGCGGGTTGATGCCTGTTATGGAGTTTGCAACCCTGTCGTTCTTAAACGCCCTGACGACCTGCAGGACTGCGTTAACGTCCCTTATGTGCGAAAGGAATTTGTTGCCGAGCCCCTGACCCGTGTGAGCGCCCTTAACCAGTCCCGCGATGTCAACGAATTTTATGG
>JAHJSO010000202.1 GCA_018830385.1 Elusimicrobiota bacterium
AATGGGCGTACTGAACGTAACACCCGACTCCTTCTACGATGGCGGCAGGTGGGCAAAACCGGAGGATGCAATCAGCCGCGCCGGGCAGATGATGGAAGACGGGGCGGACATAATTGACGTCGGCGGGGAATCCACAAGGCCTGGCGCCGAAGCCGTCAGCGAAGACGAAGAACTCAGGAGGGTTATTCCCGTTATAGAGGGTATATCAAAAATTTCCGGGAGAAAAGCCGTCGTGTCAATAGACACTTATAAGAGCATCGTCGCTTCCGCCGCTCTGGACTCCGGCGCCGGCATGATAAACGATATTTCCGGGCTGCGTTATGACCCGGGTATGGCGGGCCTTGCCGCGAAAAAATCAGTACCTGTAATAATAATGCACATGCAGGGCAACCCGAAAAGGATGCAGGAATCGCCGCAGTACGGGAACGTCATAGAAGAAATAACGGGGTTCCTCGGCGACCAGGCAAGGTATGCGTTGAAAAACGGTATCAAAAAGGAAAACATAGTGATAGACCCCGGCATAGGTTTCGGTAAAACGACACAGCACAACGTTGAAATCCTGCAGAACCTGCACCGGTTCACCGCGACGGGCTATAAACTCGCCGTGGGCGTTTCAAGAAAGTCGTTCATAGGGAAAATACTGGGTGATGAAAACAACCCTGCCCCGGCGCCGGAGCGGCTTGAAGGGACACTGGCTGCAGTGATATGGAGCGCCGTTTTCGGAGCCAAAATCCTGCGGGTGCACGACGTCATGGAAACAAAGAGGGCTCTTAAAGTAGTTGAACGGTTAATATTGTAAAATGATAAACGTCTGGACATCGCACCTACTCAAAGTTATTGACATACTAATAGTCGCCTATGTCTTCTACCGCCTTATACTTCTTGTTAAAGGCACAAGGTCGGTGCAGATACTCACGGGCATTGTAATCATCGCAATCCTTACTTTTATCGTCAGGGAGATACTTCCATTAAAGACCCTCAACTGGCTGCTGAAAAACTTATGGTTTTACTCGGTTATCATAATAGCCATCGTGTTCCAGCCGGAATTCAGACAACTCCTTGCCCAGCTGGGCTCGGAACCGATAAAGAGGATATTCATCCCTGTGGAACTGAAATTCATCAACGAAATAATGTCGGCGATAAAAGAGATGTCGCAGAACAGGACAGGCGGGCTCATTGTCCTCCAGCAAGAAACGGGGCTGAGGGATTTCATTGAAACGGGCTGTATAATCAACGGGCAGCTCAGCATGGAACTGCTCCTTTCCATTTTTTACACAAAATCCATACTGCATGACGGCGCCGTAATAATGCAGGAGTCACGGCTTATTGCCGCGGGGTGTATACTGCCGGTCAGCGACAACCCTTACCTATCAAAAGCGCTGGGCACAAGACACAGGGCGGGGCTGGGTATATCTGAGGTCTCCGATGCAATTGCAATAATCGTGTCCGAGGAGACGGGACAGATTTCCATGGCGCGCCACGGCAAACTTGAAAGAGACATGGAACCGGACAACATTGAGGCATCTCTTGAACGGATATACAAGGAAAAATTTGAAAAGTCGTTTATTCACAAGAACACGGACCACCGGATAAAAAATGCTTGAAAAGATTAAACATAACTGGGAACTGAAACTCATTGCGATACTGCTTGCAATACTGCTATGGTTGTATGTAAAGTAAAAAAACTTTTCGGTACCGACGGAGTCCGGGGGGTCGCGGGAGAATACCCCGTTGACGGCGCCACCGTTAAAAAAATATCAATGTCCGCTGCAACGGTCTTCAGAAAACGCGGCTCTGCAAGAGACATTTTCATAGGTATGGATCCGCGGCCGTCGGGCAGGTGGATAAACGGAGTCGTTTCAAAGTCATTTTCTTCAGCCGGGTTCAGGGTGAAACAATTAGGTATTTTTACGACGCCCGGTATAGCGTACCTGTGCGGGGAGTACGGCGGTTACGGTTGTTCAGTATCTGCGTCGCACAACCCTGCGTCTTACAACGGAATAAAGTTTTTCGCCCCATCCGGCGAAAAGATTGACGATAACTGGGAAATTGAAATAGAAAGGGAAATGGATAAACTAATCAATGTTTCACCCCGTTCAACAGGAAGGACTCTGCTTGCATCGGGGAAAAACAATTCAGGAAATGAATTTTTAAAGTACCTGAATTTCCTGAAATCAACCCTGCCGAAAAACTTCAACCTGTCGGGGATAAAACTGGTGATTGATTGCGCTAACGGTGCAACGGGAAGATTTGCAAATGAGATTTTTCACAATATGCTGAATGCAGAAACGGTAATAATGCACGGTCAATGCGACGGTAAAAACATAAACCGGGGTTGCGGCTCCCTGCATCCGGAAAAACTGCAACGGGCGGTATTGAAAAACGGGGCAACATGCGGTATCGCCTTTGACGGCGACGGTGACAGGGTAATATTCATAGACGAAAAGGGCAACATAAGAGACGGTGATTTTATCATGGCGGTCGCAGCAAAACATCTCCTGAATAAAAATAAACTTATCAATAAAACGCTCGTTGTGACGATTATGTCAAACCTCGGGCTGCTGGAGGCAATGCAGGAAGCCGGCATAAAAACGCTCGTCACGCCCGTAGGCGACAAGTACGTCCAGCAGGCAATTAAGGAGAGCGGGGGCAACTTGGGCGGCGAACAGTCGGGCCATATTATCTTTTCCGATTACCTGCCGACCGGCGACGGGCTCCTGACGGCGCTGCAGGTCTTAAACATACTGAAGGAATCCCGCATGCCGTTTTCACAACTGTGCGGCGTTATGACGAAATATCCGCAGGTCTTAAAAAATCTGCCCGTATCAAAAAGGATGCCCGTAGAAAAAATTCCCGAACTCATTGAGCAGATAAAAAAATCAGAAAAAATTCTACGACAAAACGGCAGAGTGTCCGTAAGATATTCGGGCACAGAGCCGCTCCTCAGGATTATGGTTGAAGGTAAAAATCAAAAACAAATAGAGGGTATTGCAGACAGAATAAGCCGGGCGGGTAAAAAATGGTTAAATTAGGGGTAAACATAGACCACATAGCGACTTTAAGACAGGCAAGGAAGTGCGGCGCACCTGATTTGCTCTCCGC
>JAHJSO010000006.1 GCA_018830385.1 Elusimicrobiota bacterium
CGATGTCTGGCCGATTTTCGGATGGACCGGCCAGCCCCAGTCAAGCCGTATGGGAAAAACTGGCGTTGTGAACCTTATACCAAACCCCCACCCGGATTTCATCAGGTTGTCCCATTTCCTGTAATACGTCCACTCGTCGGTGGCGCCCGTATTGAAATTAAATTTGCTGAAATCAGTCCAGCCGGCACCTACGTCGTAAAAGAGCACTGCCTGAAGTATTGTCCGGCCTTTCTCCTGAACGATAGGGAATTTATATTCAATATTGCCGACGAACATCACCCTTCCGCCTTCAGGCGGATTCAGGGTATTGTAGGTATAACCGCGCACGGAATCAGCCCCGCCGACATGGAACATGTTGGGGTCGGTCATCCGGTAGTTGTTGTAACTCTCAACATACCCCAGTGTCGCGTTCGCAGACAATACAAACTTCCAGATGGTCTTTAAAAACCACGAAGAGCGTATTAGCGGTTTATAAAAATGCACGTCCCCGCTAAAGGGCCCGCCTGCCAGTTGCAGAGAAAACGAATTCCTGCTGCCCCTGGAAGCATCAAAAACGTTGTCCCTGTTGTCGTAAATCACCTGTCCCGTAAAACTGGATGTCAGTTCGGAACCGGCGACGGTTAAAACACCGGGCTGGATGTCCGTGATGGTGATTCTTTCATAATTGTATATGAAGAACAGGTTCAGGTAGTCGCTCAAACGAGGGCCCACCTTTATATCTGCGCCCTGCCTGTTGTACGTGTAGGCGTACATGTCGGAGTAGTACTGTTTTCTGGTTAAATCATATAGCCCCGTGCCTAAACTTAACGGCTTGTGCATGAACCATGGTTCCGTCCAGCTGATTTCATAGTTCTGTTTCCTGTCCCCGAATTCCCACATAAGATTAAGCCGTTGAGCCCTGCCGAAGAGGTTCATGTGGGTCACCTGCAACGTCCCGACAAGTTTATCTATAGAAGAATACCCCGCGCCCGCAGAAAGCATCCCCGGTTTGCCTTCGGTTACGTTAAGAACAAGGTCGGCTGTGTCGGGCGAGCCGGTGTCCTGCAGGTCAACCTTCACCTCGTCTATAAACCCTAAGTTATATATCTTTTCAACGCTCCTGCGTAGTTTTATGCTGTTGAATGGCTGTTTTTCTTCCAGCAATATCTCCCGCCTGATGACGAACTCTTTTGTCTGCGCCAGCCCGTCAATGTAAATCCTATCCAGATAGACGATGCTGTTTTCGGTAATGTTAAAATTTATGTCCATAACACCGGTTTCAAGGTATTTTGTAAATTCGGGCACAATCTCCACGCGCAGATAGCCCTTTTCCGAATAGAGTTCCGCCATTGATTGTCTTGATAATTCAATCTTTTCCTTGTTATACAGTTGTTTTGTCTTTATCTGGATGACCTTGTGCAGGTCCTCTTCCGTGTAAACGCTCATCCCTGAAAATCCAATCCCGCCTATGCGGTAACGGGGGCCTTCCGATATGTTTATGGTTATGGATACCTTCGTCCTGTCCTCGTTGTAGGACATTGCCGGGGTTGAGACATCCACGCTTTCAAACCCTGAGTTTGTATAGAAATTCCTTATCTTTTCAATGTCTTCCGCCATAATCTTTTCCTTGAAGACCTTTTTCTTTTTTGTCTGAATCTGACGCAGGACCTTTTTTTCATTGAAGAATTTTGTTCCGGCAATCCGGACGCTTTCTACATTCACCTTCTTCCCTTCGGTTATAAAGAAGGTTACGGTCGCCCTGTTGGTATTCCTGTCTATTGTCGGCTCGTAGGAAACCACGGTGTCAGTGTAACCCTCTTCCGCATAGAGGTCGTATATCTTTTGCCTGGACCTGTCCAGCGACATTGTGTCCATGTATTCATCTTCCTTAGCAGTCATATCGTCCCTGAGCCGGCCTTTTGAGAATTTTTTATTGCCTTTGAAATCAATCTTTTTCAGGAGGGGCTTTTCCCGGACTTTAAACGTGACCCTGTACGTTGAAGAATCAAACTCCACGGTTGCGTCTTCAAAATGTCCGAGAGAGAGGATTTCGTTTAGATCATTCTTGATGTTTTCAGCTGAAAATATGTCCCCGATTTTGGTTTTTATCTTACCCC
>JAHJSO010000203.1 GCA_018830385.1 Elusimicrobiota bacterium
TCAAGTTGTGAAAGTACGCCCATATTCCACCAGTATAAAAATGCCGGGACGCAGAAATGTATTGAAACATTCCCGAAAAAATTGTCAACAAACATTCCTACTGCTCCTGCTGTCACGACAACCGGAAAAAGTTTCTTTTCTTCAGGCAGTCCGGATGCTATCTTAAACCCGTAAACTACCATGGTTGTTAAAAACCACAGATAAAGCCCCAACCCTATCGTCCCCGTCTGCGACCATATTTCAAGGACCTCGTTGTGGGCATTGTTTGCATGGGTGCGGAACTGCCTGTAAATTTTATTGAAGAAATATTTCCCCTGGTAAAAAGGATAAAACAGTTCAAAGAGCCCCCAGCCCCTGCCGATAACAGGTTTGTCCCTGACCATATCCCAGGCGGAGGAATAAATCATAAGGCGCTGGTGGACGGGACCATAAGGTCTTGTAGCCGCGCTGCCTATTTCCGTTATACGGGATATTGTCTTGTAGCCGCCAGTGCTTTTCGGCCACAGCAAAAAACCTACTGCCATAAAAAGGGCAAGCGCCACCAGCCATTTTATCTCCCTCGCAAGGATGTCCCTTCCTTTCAAAACCAGATACGCAAAAATTATCCCGACTGCAACAAAAAGTCCCACCCACGTGGAACGGGTCATTGTTGACACAATGGCGTAAAAATAGGTCACAAGCGCAACGAGAACGATGAACCTTTTTACTTTTGAGGTGCCCGCTGACAGGTAATAATGGATGGCGACTGAAAATAAAATCAAAAGATATGACGACATAAAGTTTGGATTGCCGAAAGTTGAAACGGGTCTGCCTCCGAATGGGTTGAGTACTTTTCCCCACACAAATTCAATTTCAAAATATTGCAACAACCCGTAAAACGCAGCGATAAAACCCACGAAAAACAACAGACCCCACGTGGTATTAAGAAATTTTTCCTTTTCCTGCCTGTTGAAACTCACCGGGACGAATACCGCCGTTATCCAGTAAGCCATAAGCATGTTGACGAGCGTAAACATAAACTTTTTTGAACCCTCGGAGAAAATACTTGAACGCAGGTAATCCATGCCGAAGCCGGGCAGGGCTTTGCCGTGTTCTATTGCTTCCGGGATGTGATACGACTGCCCCGCGAACTGGGCGTAAAGCCATGTGAATGAAGCGAATATGCAAAAGGATAAGAGCGGCTTATCCAGGGGGGAAAAAATCCATTTGATTGAGCCCGACTTAAACGCTCTTAACAGGTGGACTATCCAGAAAAAAAGGATAAGGACGTTCAGGAGGAAAATCTGGAAATAATACGGGTTGCGGGTTAAATCGGTAAAAAAAACAATGGGGGGAAAAAGGAGTAATGCGTAAATAATGTACTTCTGGAAATTATTCATGGAACAATTTATCTTCGCTGAAAACACATTCTGTCATTGCGACCACGAGCGAAGCGTGGTGGGAAGCAATCTCAATTTTAACGACGAGATTGCCACGGGCTTCGCCCTCGCAATGACGCTTTCTTTGCAGTGTTGCATCAACCGGTCGCCGGCGGCCGTGAAAACATCTTTTGTACGTCCGGGTCATTCGGGGCAACCTCTCTCATCCTGTACCACAACCTGAGCGCATCGTCCTGTCTCTTCTGCCCGTTATAAATAATAATCAGGTTTTTCATCGCAGATGCGTTGTCCGGTTTGTATTCAATCGCTTTCAGATAATGTCCTTCCGCCTTTTTCATGTCGTTTGAAAGATAATTCAGGTTGCCAAGGTTCATGTGCGTTTCCGAATATTCATGGAATCTCCTGCTGCCCCAGTCCTCCGGATAGAAGGAATGGTATATCCCTTTGTGTATTTCGCAACCTTCAGGCACGCTTTCAGCAGGCCTGCCCAGCTGCTGGGAGACCCATTCCTTCTCGTCAGTCCCGGGACGGAATAACGTCTCCTTTGTAAAGAGGTGCCTCCAGTATGTCTCCTCGGCGGACTTTGCATCACCTATCTGCAAATAAACGTACGCCAGACGGTAATAGTTAAA
>JAHJSO010000204.1 GCA_018830385.1 Elusimicrobiota bacterium
CAAATTAATCCGGTTAAGTTAAGAAAAAACTTAAACCGGCTGCTTAAAAAACTAAGCCAAACTTTAATTAACGAAAGGAAGAAAAACACATGAGGCAACGAATCACCGTTCGGGAAGATTTTTAAATGAGGCAACTAGGTAGGCCAATAAGTTTCGCTTGTGGCTTTCTACTTCTTACTGGTTGGCCGTTTACATAAAATGTCGAACTTCAATGTGTTAGCTCGCCTCGCTCCGCTCGGCTCGCTTGCTCCGGCGCGGCGCCCCCACCCGCCGCGCCTCCGCTATTTTTTGCGCGCGTGATTTTTATTCTTCCTCTCTTCGTTCGGAAGAATTGTCCTTGCCCCAACCCACCCATGCGCGGACAAGAACTCCCTTCCCTCTAGGACATTATATACCCTGCGTCTTTTACTACCTGTACCAAATTTTCCTTTTGAGTAAGATCTAATACAACCTTTTGGTCGGTACCAATTATCTTTATTCTTTCAAGTGTATGTGGGTATAACCATAACCTTCCCTCTTCATCTGTTATCATGATATTAGTATCGTATTCCGCTTCCTCCGCTAAAGAAGGAAATCCTAAATAATAAGTTTTTCCGCTCTCGGGTAATCTCACGGGTACTTTAGGAGGTTTAGTATCAATTGCCTCTTGAGTGTTGATAAAATCTAAATGTGCAGTATTTATTCCCTTTGCAACCATAAGAGAGTAAAAATTTGCTGTACTGCTTGACAAAAAATGATAACCAGAAATATTTTTTGACATTCTAACAAGCTCGTCCCAAAATCTGGTAGTCTGTGCTATTTCTCTCATCTTTGTAGCAATTTCCGCTATCCCTGCTTTAGTAAGAAAATCATATTGCGTACCGGAAAAAACTACTTTTAATCCATCTTTTATAGATTGTTCAGTCAAAATACTAAAGTTTATTGATGAAGTTATATCAACATTTCCTGGATATTCATAGGCTTTGAGGAAATCCCTTCTGTACATATTCCCACTTCTTCCGAAAGTTCTTACACCAATTGTGTTTTTTACTCCAACCGTTCCATTCTTACCATAATCAACAGTTAAGATTACTCCCTTATTAAGCGCTTGATCTAATTGTCTTTGTAATTCTAAGGCCTTGATATTTATTGGTTCTTCTACCCCCCCATGGATTTGTAGTTTATTGTCTTCGATGAACTTAGCGACTTCGGGTGATGGATTATCCCAAATTTCGACCCATGAGTTGTCGTCTATTGAAACAAATTTTTGTTTTACTTCTCCATTTAACTTAGCAACTCTTTCAACCGGAAACGCATCAGGTAATTCGTTAGATATAAATGCTCCTTCGATATTTGCTAAAGGTAATTCATAAGCAGAACCTCTAATCCACTGTACATTTTGAAACATAGCTAGTTTTTCTTGCTGACGGGGTATTAAATCTTTAGCATACTCCACGATTGTATATTGAAGAGACTTACTAAAATCTGGATCTAAATCTTCTGCCCATTGTAAAATTGAGTGAGCCAATGCACCTTGTCCAGCACCCATTTCGACGACTTGAAATCTCTCCGGTCTTCCCATAGCTGACCATGTTTTTATCAGCACAGATGTTATAGAAGCTCCAAATAATTCACTCGCTTCAGGACTAGTCTGAAAATCTTTTTCAATACCTATGTCAACTTTTCCTGAGGAATAATAGCCATGTTCGCTATACAGACTAATATCCATAAATTCTGAAAATGGGATTTTTCCGTCTCTCTCTCGTATTCTTTTCTCAATTTCAGTTGCTGTTTTATTGCCTGCGTCAAACTTTACACCAGTATCGAACCTGGGTTGTGTAAAAACTGAATGAAGTTTCTCTGCTATTTCACCTTCTGGCATAAACGTGATTCGATATATTTATATCTAAAAACAAATACATTTTATCAATTGTAATTCGCAAATTAAAGCGGTATATTTATTACGCAGCCAGTTTTGACGGAATGTCTTTTTTGATGGCGCACTCGTCAGTAAGGAGACATTCCTAACTGGTTGCAACGGGTGCGCCATCAATTTTTGTACAAAAGTTCTTTAAAATTTTTGCGTTTTTTCTTCTTTTTTTTTCCGGCGGCTGTCCGCAAGTTTCAAAAAAGGCGGATTTGACGCGCTTTCCGCGGAGGCGGGCGCGGAAAGCGCTACCTCCCCAACCTCTTTCCAATTCTTACTGGTAGGCCGGGCAGGGCTCGAACCTGCGACCCTCAAGGTATAAGCTTGATGCTACCA
>JAHJSO010000205.1 GCA_018830385.1 Elusimicrobiota bacterium
TAAAGAGGATTGAGTACGATGCGTATGACTGGGAATCATACAGAAATCTCGGCTATTATTATTTACAAGAAAATAACCCCGACGAGGCAATAAAATATTTTGAAAAGGTTATTGAAATCCTGCCTGACAGAAAAATGGGCTATCTGGATGCGGCATATTGTTACGAGGCGAAGGGTATGCGTGATAAGGCAAAGGAGTACTACAACAGGGCGCAGTATTTCAGCAGGTGAGTGTCAATGTCGTTGCGAGGGGCGAAGCCCCGAAGCAATCTCCCTGTGGGTGACGGGGTCACAGATATGAGATATGGGGTCAGTGTGGAGATATGGGGTCAGGTCTTGACATTTGACATTTCCGACGGTGGAGGCGCAAGGCGAGAGAAGGACGCCAATGCCTGAATGGGGTCTGAATGGGGTCAGGTCTTGCATCATTTGACAAATAACAGCAGAGGGCATAGCAGGCGGAGAATCGGTGGCGAAAAAAAATGAAAATTAAATTACTGAGAGTTCCGCACTATTCATATATTAAACAGAGTAATCAGAAAATGAAGTGCGAAAACTTTCCTCCGCTTGCTCCCGCGGTCATTACTTCCTATTTGAGAGGTAAAGGTATTGGCATTGAACAGGACGACCTGAACGTGAAAGTGCATTATGACAATGTTTACAATACAGATTATTCCGGAAGGGTGGACGGTAAAATTTTTCATGATAAGGAAAGGGTTATGAATTTCATAAATGGCAGCAGGGATTCTGAATTGGAGAATGTCGGGGAAAATATATTAAAAAAGAGCAACGTTGATAGTTTTGATTTAATCTTGCTTTCCATCCCTTCCCTGATAGATATTAGCCCGTTGTTATCAACACTGGTAATAGCAAAAATATTAAAAGAAAAAACCGGTTGTAAAATTATCGCAGGGGGCGGGAGCGGTGCCGAACTGGAAATTGGTATGCGGGAAGGGATAATTGATTATCTCGGTAGCGAGCACGGGGAAGTGTTGTCGGAATGTTTCATAAGGGCGGTTGAGTCAGGCAGGGACGTTGACAATATCCCGGGGTTATCCTACTTAAAAGATGGTGTTATGTATTCAAACCCGAATACAACTCCCATTGTTCTGCCCTGCCCCGACTTTGACGGCATACCGCTGGACAAATATATCTGGAGAGACGATTTTTTTACAAAAAAACACAATCTTGAAAAAAGAGACATTCTCATACTGCCGTTCAGGCATATTATCGGGTGCCCTTTCAGGTGCGCCTTCTGTTGCGAGTCGGCGAAAGAAAAAAATCTGGTTTGTCTTGAAGCCACCCGGGCGGTGGATTATATCCAATCCCTGTCTGAAAAATACAGGACGAACTATTTTTTCTTTTTGCATTCTACCGCCAATTTCTCCAGGGAGTTTATCAATGCGTTCTGCGACGAAATCATAAGAAGAGGACTGAAACTTTACTGGACTGACTGCGCCAACTTTACATATCTTGATAAGGGTATATTAGAAAAAATGAGGCGGGCAGGGGCTGTCCGCCTTATATGGGGACTTGAAACGGGCAGTCCGAGGTTGCTGAGATATATCAATAAAGGCATAACGGTTCAGAAAGCGGAGGAGATGTTAAAAATCGCCGATGATATAGGGATCTGGAACGGGCTGGAAATAATTGCGGGACTGCCGGGTGAGAAAGAAGAGGATATACGCCTGACTATTGATTTTCTGCTTCGTAATGAAAGCCATATTGATACTGTTTTTTTTAACCCGTATTTTTTAGACGGAAGCAGTTTGATGTCCAAATTTCCGGGGAGATACGGCATAACGAATGTCAAGCCGATTCATAAATACGCTTCGCTGAAAACGCGGGAACTGGTTGACAACTATCCGTTCAATTTTGCATTTGACGAGATTGACGGGCTTAAGTGGGAAGAAAAAATGAAACAGATTGCTTCATCCTGCACGAGAGTAATAACACAGACGCGGGGCGGCTTCTGGTCGTATGAAACAGAATCCGTGCTTTTTTATCTCTATTCATTGTTTGACGATAAGGTCAAAATAAAAAAACTTTATAACGAATGGGCATGCGAAGTATCCCGATGACTAGGTCAATGGGGTCAGGTCAATGGGGTCAGGTCTTGACATTTGACAAATTTTTAGTAGCATTAGTAAAAGCCAAACATAAAAGTCATAGTGCTTGACATTTCACAAACAATTAGATAAGATTTAATTGAGATGGCGAGACCGCTTAGATTAGAGTTTGCCGGGGCAGTATATCATGTTACGGCGCGAGGTAACGAACGGAGGCAAATATTTAGAGAAAAAAGTGATTACCGTAAGTTGTTTGAAATATTGTGTCAGGTAAAAGAGCGATATCAGTTGATTTTCTACGCTTATGTTTTTATGCCGAATCACTACCATTTATTGGTTGAAACCCGGGGAGCGAATTTAACCAGAGCGATGCACTTTATCCAGACACTTTATACGATTTATTTCAATCGTAAGTATGCCCGTGTAGGTCATTTGTTTCAAGGTAGGTATAGAGCATTAATTGTTGACAGGGAAAATTATCTTCTGGAACTAACGCGGTATATCCACCTGAATCCTTTGCGTGCGGGTTTAGTGCACAAAGTTGAGAATTACCGAATGAGCAGTTCTCGTGACTATCTCGGTATGAGGGCTGGTGAAGTGGTAAATACTGATTGGATATTGAGCAGATTTTCTGCTGAAAAGCAAAAGGCCCAACGAATGTATAAACAATTTTGCATGGAAGGTAGGGGGATTACTTGGGATAAGATTAGGGAAAAGATATACGGGCAACTCATAGTCGGCACGAAAGAATTTACCCAGGAAATAAAACAAAGGATTTCAAAGGTTAAAATAGACCGGGAAATCCCTTTGTGTAGAAAACTTAAGGAGAGAAAATCAAAAGAAGAAATTCTTACTCTGGTGAGTAATCATTATGGAATTTCTATGGATAAAATATTCAAGAATAAAGGTGGACCGCGAAAAATGGCGATATATTTTTTAAGAAAATACACCGACATGAGATTAAAGATACTTTCGGATATTTTTGGTGGACTTCACTATTCAAGTATAACCAAGATTGTGAAGAGGTTGGAAGAAAAATGTAAAATTGACCGACGATTAAGCAATATACTGAAAAGAATCGAGTCAAAGATATGAATGTCAAATGTCAAGACCTGACCCCATGACTCGTGCCCCCCCTGATAGGCAATTTGAACTTTAAAGGAGGCGTAAAGAAGAAACAATAAAGTTCCGCCTATCTCAATTTTCTGCAAGTAAGGAGGTTAAAAAACAATGAACAAACACATGGTTTTAAATTTAATAGGAGTACTGGTAATGAGTTTAATGGCGATGACTATTGGTGCAACAACTTTGCCCAATGACACATTCGATGGAACTGTTATTGATAATAACAAGTGGGAAGTTTATGCAGATGGCGGTGCCACAGTGACTCAAAATGACAAGTTGATAGTTTCAACAAGTAAAGATTATTTAATCTCTAAAGGCAATGTTACTTCACGCTGGGAATTTCTTAGAGACTTCGATGTTCAGGTTGACTGGAATATAGAACAGGGCTGGGGCAATTGGCTTCGGGTTACACAAAATGACCATCTCGATGGGGCAGTAATGGGTGTGAGTATAAATGACAGGAGTTACCACTTGACGAGAATCAGATTCCCGGAAGGATACGAAGGGATCTTATTGTGGGCACCAAGCGAAGGAGGATGGGTTGCCTTTAGAGTTGTCAGAGCAATGCAAGGACAATTTCGGATAGCAAGAAGTGGGGTGTCTCTTAGTTTTATGTATAAAATAGACCCGAAAGATTTAATTGTAGATAGGCAACAAGAACATTCTCTTTTAGTTGAACTATTAAAAACAGGGATTATTACAGGACAAGAATTTGGGAAACTAAATGAAGAATTAATGAAAAGTTACAATGAAAGGTTAAAGGAATCAAAACGAGGACACTGGCAACCCATAGGGAAAAGTATTGTCGTTTCAGACTCATCTGCGAAACTTTATCTGTATGCGGGCAGTATTGATACCTACCATGTTTTTGTGACTTCTTTCGACAATTTTTACATCAATCTTGGTTTAACAACTTACGGAAAATAGTTAATTGGATATAGTCGGTAGGGTTCATCTCACTATTGAAATTCACATATTACATTGACGCCAACTATCGTAAACGGTTTTTGTCAGACTTATGTGCGAAGTTCACTAATAGGACGGACGTGAGGCCGATGGGTTGACGGCTATCTATGTTCACATGAAGAGAAAATAAAATGACATTTAATTTTGATTCAAAGGATCGTATAAATGTAAATTGTCTTGAAGGGATGTCCGTACGTGGCTTTTTGAGTCGAAGAGTGTGTATTAGTTTAATGCAAGAGCATTATAGGATTGAGCGTAGAGAAAAAGACCTAATGGGCTTTAAGTAAAAAAATGAAAGCATGTAAAGGCCATTTTTCTAAAATTTCTTTGTTTGAACCAGAAATGTTGACCGACAACTATCCGCCGATCAATAAATCCTGGTTACAACTGGAAGAAGATTTCAAAATTAAGCAGGTTAGCCGTATTGCTAATGAAATTGAGCGGTTAAAAGAAATCTTATCCAGGAAGGGACTAAAATATTCCACATGGATTGGTGACTTTTCTACGGTAGATCTTGGTGCAGAGCGTAACAAATTGTGGGAAAATGCCTGGATTATATCAAACTGTAAAATAACCGGGAAGGAAAGTGTGCTTGATGTAGGCGGTGCTTCAACGATATTTTCATTTTATCTGGCAAGCAAAGGTTGTGAGGTTTTTGTAATTGATATTGACTGGTTTAACTATGGTCTTGTTTCTAATGCGCAATATGTAAATAAGAAAATGGGTTGGAACATGCGTATCTTTAAGAGAAACATAACTCTTCCATTCCCTTTTCAGAATAATTACTTTGACCATGTTTTCTGCATATCCGTTTTGGAACACCTGCCTTCTTCTGAACGCCAAAAAGTAAGCAGGGAAATGGGACGCGTCTTAAAAATAAACGGTATTCTGGGACTGACTTTTGACTACGATGAAAAAAGAGGACAACTTGAAAAGTCCGGGGACAATGGATTACGTTTTAGCATGTTTAGGAAAATCAAGACAGATATTATTAATCCGTCGGGCTTGAGTATCTACGGCAACACAAAATTGACTGACGATTGCCCCAAAGAACATTTCATGGGGGCATTGTTCCTGAAAAAACGGGCGACAAATACAATCGCATAATGTAAGCCAAAACAATCTTAATGCCCGCCCGTTTGTCAAATGATGCAAAACCTGACCCATGATCCCAAAGGTGGCACAATGACTCCGAATCCCGGCACGAATCCAGGCATACAAAAATATATCCCCGTTGTTTTAATTTCTGCCATTTTCCTGGGATTTTCGTTATACAATATCCCGGTTCCCGGGGTGCATCCCGACGAGGCGTTAAACCAATACTGGTTCTGGAATGCATTGAAGGAAAACAATGTGTGGGAGGGGGAATCCCACATCACCCTGTTCAATCAGAAGATTCCAATTATGCAGGGACATTACGCCTCGCCCGCGTATTTTCATGTCCCGCTGTTGCTGACGCTTGGCCCCGGCGTCCTGTCTATGCGGCTCAGCACGATAATCGTCGGATTGCTCGGCATTTTTCTTTTGTACTTACTCTGCGAATACTGGTTTAACAGGAAGACCGCCTTTATTGCATCCCTTCTTACGGCAGTCAGCCCGGCGTATCTTATGTGGAACAGGAATCCGCTTGATGCCCGCCAGATGTATATGGTGGTTGTTTTTTTACTCGCCCTTTACCTTTTTACTCTGTATGTCAAAAAAAGGAGTCCATTCTTTCTATACGGCGGCGCCTTCCTGTTGGGCATTGGCTTGTGGACCAAAATACCGTTTATCTGGTTTATACTCGGCCTTTTTATTATAAAGTTTTTGTTTAAGATAAGATTCAGCAGAACGGAATCAGTTGAGTTCACCGGTTCATTTGTTCTCGGCGCTTCACCGCTGATATGGGCGAACCTGACCTCTGGCTTCCAGACGGTGCGGCTGGTACTGGGCAGTTTAACCGCCCCCACCTGGGCGGGGGTCAAAAACCCGGATTTCATAAACAATTTTCTTGTCAGAGCCCGGCAGTTTATTGATTGTTTAAGGGGTTTTATTTACTGGGAGATGTCGGACTCGGGGCTTGCACACACGTTTAGTTTTAACGAACTCTATCCGCCCATTTTTTTCCTGGCAGTGGTTTTCGGGATAATTTATCTAATTAAAAAAAGGGCGGTCGTACCCGTCGTACCCAGGAAACCAATAATTTTTCTTTTTATTATATTTTCAGTTGTGTTCGTCGGTCTCTGCTTTACGATATCAACGCTCGGACAACACTCGCTCGGAATTCTATTCCCCGTTCCCCAGGTTATCGTCGCGGTGTTTGCAGGTTATTCCCTGGAAAAATCCAGGTGGCAAAAGGTTACAAGAATTGTTTTTCTTGCAGCACTAATTTCTTTGGACACAGCAGTAATCTTCCAGTATTTCAGGGCATACGGGAAGACCGGCGGTCATGGTGTATTTTCAACAGTAATTTATGATTTGACCGACTATTTAGAAAAAAACGAAATCAGGCGGCCCTATTCACTTGACTGGGGACTATCATGGACGGTGCCAGTAATCACGAACTGGAGGGTTTTACCCGTTGAACTGATTTACGATTACATTGGTAAATCAGATTTTGGTGAAGAAATAAAACACCTGTCCACTGAACAGGGAAAAATGTATTTCATCGCCTATAGTAAGAATTTATCCCCCGCAAGCCAAAGATTGCAGTGTTACGAGAAAATAAAAGAGGTATTCAAAAAAAGGATTATTGAAGAGAGAATGTTTCATAACCGTGTAGGTGCCCCCTGTTATAGATTATTGGTATTAAAAGGCAACGGTTAGCGGGTATCCTGAAAAATGAACACCCTGCTTATTAAACTCGCCGCGGAGGGGGATGTGTTGAGGACAACCCCTTTACTTTACGGGCTAAAGGACAAATATCCCGGTGCCGGGATAACTTGGCTTACAGAAAAAAATGCGGTGCCTGTTCTTGAAAATAATGATTTTATAGACGAGATTTTAACAATCGGGGAACCCCGGTCGCGATGCTCTCTAAAAAATTATTATAATCTTGTCATCAACCTTGACAAAGACACAAGGGCGCTGAAAATTGCAACGGGACTGGATGCATGGGAGAAATTCGGGTTTGGAATTAAGGGGGGCAGAATCGTTGCGTTAAACAGTGGGTCGGAATACGCAGTCCGGCTGGGGCTTGATGATGAATTAAAATTCAGGCGGAACAAAAAGACATATCAGGAAGTTGTTTTTGAACAGTGCCGCCTGCGTTACGCAGGACAGCCGTATATACTCAATCTTTCGGAAAGGCAGGTAAAATTTTCAGAAAATTTCCTGAAAAGGCACAAAGGTATAAGGCGCAGTTTTAAAATCGGGCTGAATACAGGTTGCGGGCCCAAATATCCGAAAAAGAAATGGACTATTGACGGTTTTGTCAAACTGGCAACCGCCCTACGCAATGCCGGAGATACCCAAATATTGCTGCTCGGCGGTTTGAGGGAAGTTAAAAGGAATAAAGAAATAAAACAAAAAATAAAATTTCCGGTTATTGATACAGGGACTAACAATTCACTGAGCGATTTTATTTCCATAATTAATTGTTGTGATTTGGTAGTCACCGGGGATACGGTCGCAATGCATATTGCAATAGCGCTTAAGAAAAAGGTTGTAGCGTTATTCGGCCCGACATCCCCCGGTGAAATAGATTTATACAACAGGGGGATAAAGGTTGTTTCAAAAATTCACTGTGCCCCCTGCTATAAAAACGCCTGCGATAAAAAGCCCGACTGTATGAGTTTGATAACGGCGGACGAGGTTTTTAATAGTGTCAAATGATGCAAGACCTGACCCCACTATTAAATAACGGTGGACGAGGTTTTTAACAAATGTCAAGACCTGACCCTATTATTATTAGTGCAGTAATTATCACATACAAAAGGCTGGGGCATCTTAAGGAATGCCTTGAAAGTATTTACGCACACACCCCACATGTCAAATGTCAAGACCTGACCCCAGATCCCACTCCACAAAATGATGAATGGGAGATGGTGGTCATAGTCAACGGCGA